>WBUH01000001.1:300000-472343 GCA_008933805.1 Bacteroidota bacterium | reverse complement strand
TACAATGTTAGTTGGCAGATTATACCGTATAGAAAAACTGTTCTAATACAATTTTCCCATACCTCACCTCGTACAGCATTATTTCATTGATTTGGATTCGGCCGAAACCACTAACGGTAATGTCCATTTCCCTACCGACTGTAAAAAAGCTGCCTGCAACCTGGGGTGTAGTAGTGTGCATCCTATGAACGTCGGTAATGTTCTTTACAAAATCTTCGCCCTTTTTACGCACATTAGCTTTACCCTCAGCATAACCCATATAAGGAGAACCGGCGGGGTCAATACTTCGTACGTCCTCTGCAAAAAGTTCGTCTTGTATCTCAAACCATTTCTCTTGCATGGCCAGTTCATTAAACCTTGCGGCCACTTCTTGCACACCAAATGCAGCATTCATTGTTTCCATAGCTTATTCTCAATAATGTTAGTTAGAACTTACCTTCTCCCCTTTCGCAATCAGTTCTACCAAACTGCCTTTTATGTAATGGCTCCAACCGTCAAAACAGGCATTATAACATTCCACCTCGGGGTTAAGGCCGTGGTGAGTAAAAAGCAATTGGGTTTTGTCTTGCTCCCTTGTAATTTCAAAACTGATTTTAGTTCCTGTCCACTCGGTTTTATCCTCAATAAAACTTAGGTAACTATCCAAAACCAACCATACCACTTTTTGGTTGGGCACTACTTCAACCAAACGTTGTTTTGAGTAGTGCATATCTTGGTAACGGTATATGAATTCATCGTTCAATTTTTCTGAATCGCCCTCAAGGGTTTCAGACCACCAGCCGCGAACGTTATTAACAGCATTAAACACTACTTCGGGTGTTTGGTCAACAATAAGTGTAAAGGTTAAATCTTGTGTTTTCATAGTGATAGATGTTAAGTTGTTTGTTATAACAACTGCAAATATGGTGACTGCAATTAACCTTACAGGGGTGTAAAACAGACCATTAAGCGGGTTGATTTGGACAACATAAATCACCACCTTTGTTCAAAACCTATGAAACACCTTACCATAATAGTACCTGACGGTCATAACAATCTCAGCAGCATTGTTGGGACTTATAAAATATTTATGAGAGCGAATAAATATTGGAAAGACAGCGGCAGGGACGAGGTGTTTAAAATTGAACTGGCAGGCATATCAAAAGAGGTAGAGTTTTTTGGAGGCTTATTTACTGCCCGCCCCCACACCGATATAATAGACATAGCCAAAACTGACCTTATTATTATCCCATCATTGAACCACAACTACAATGAGGCGATAAAAGGCAACGTAAAAGTGATTGACTGGCTGGTGAATCAATACAAAAACGGGGCTGAGGCAGCGAGCATTTGTACAGGGGCCTTTATGCTGGCCGCTGCCGGATTGCTTGACGGCAGAACCTGCTCTACTAATTGGGCAGCGGCGGATAGCTTTAGAACGATGTTTCCCAAAGTGGATTTACAAACGGATAAGCTGATAACTGACGAAAACGGCATTTATACTTGTGGCGGGGCTTACTCTTTCTTAAACCTGATTATTTACCTTATCGAAAAGTATTACGACCGTACGACGGCTATTTTTTGTTCAAAGGTTTTCCAAATTGAAATTGACAGGCAAAGTCAATCGCCGTTTGCCATTTTCACAGGCCAAAAACAACACGGAGATGAACTGGTGCAAAAAGCACAAGCCTATATTGAGCAGAACCTGAATGAGAAAATTTCGATGGAGCAGTTGTCGTCGCAATTTGCAGTTGGAAGGCGCAACTTTGACCGTCGCTTTATAAAAGCTACGGGGAATACTCCGGTTGAATATGCGCAACGTGTGAAAATTGAAGCTGCAAAAAAAGCATTTGAAACCACGCGTAAAACCATCAACCAAGTAATGTACGATGTGGGTTATTCTGACGTGAAGGCATTTCGGGAAGTGTTCCGCAAGATTACAGGATTATCGCCGTTAGAGTACAGAAATAAGTATAATAAAGAGTCAGCTGTAATTTATTGATTTGTTGACTTGAAGATTAAATGTCTAAATCTACAAGTCAACAAATCTTCAAATCAAAAATTAGCGCAGCGTAACAATGCTCACGCCTTGCCCGCCCATTTCAACGTGTTCGTCGGCAATAGATTGCACCACCTTTAGCTTTTTAAGGTAATCGCGCAGCAGCTTGCGAAGGATACCGTCGCCTTTACCGTGTACAATGCGTAAACGTTCAAAGCCCAGCACTACCGCCTTATCAATAAAGTTTACCGCTTCATTCATAGCCTCCTCTCCCCTCATTCCGCGCAAATCAATCTCAGGTTTAAACTCAAGCATCTTTTCGTTCAAGTCAAAGCCCTTAAAGGTTTCCTTTATCTTCTTGGCTTCCTTCATGCTTATTTTTTCCAGCTTATCAAGGGCAATGCTGCTGCGTAAGTCGCCAAACGCTACCACTGCTTTGTTCCCTTTCACACTCACAATATCACCCACCACAAACTGGCCTTTAATACGTACCTTATTCCCCTCCGCCAAACCATCCTGAGGCAGCACAGTTATTTTCTCTGCCATCACTTCCTCGTTCAACTTCTCACGCTTGGTTTCGAGGGTTTTACGAGCCTTTTCGGTTTGTTCTTTCTCTGCTTTCGATTCTTTAATAGTACGGATGGTAGTTTCAATCAACTGATTCGATTGGTTGATAATCTCCAACGCATCTTCTTTGGCCTTACGCAACAATTCTTTCTTCTTCTCCTCAATCTCTTGCTTTAACTGTGTGTAATGACTCATCAGCTTATCCACGTGTTCCTGCTTTTGGTCAAGCGAGGCTCTAAGTTCTACAACGTCGTTGCGCTCACTTTCTAAGCGAACAATCAGTTCGTCAACGTTCTTTTGCTTGGTACCAACCTTCTTGCGGGCTTTCTCAATCACACGTTTGTGTAAACCAATTTTTTCGGCCACTTCAAACGCAAACGAGCTACCGGGTTTGCCAATCTCTAACCTGAACAGCGGTTTCAATTGTGCGGTATCGTAGGCCATACTGGCGTTAACCATTCCTGCAGAATTGTTGGCCAATACTTTTAGGTTACTAAAGTGCGTGGTAATTACACCATACGCCTTTTGTTGGTTCAACTCCTCCATAATGGCTTCGGCCATAGGACCACCAAATTGGGGGTCGGTACCTGTTCCCATCTCATCTACCAAAAACAGGGTTTTCCTGTCGGCAAAATTGATAAAATGTTTAAGGTTGGTAAGGTGAGAACTGTACGTACTAAGGTCGTTATCCAGTGATTGTTCGTCGCCGATATCAATAAATATCTGTCCGAAGATGCCCATTTGCGATTTCTCGTGCATGGGCACGGGTACACCGCTTTGTATCATGTATTGCAGCAACCCGAGTGTTTTAAGGGCTACCGACTTACCACCCGCGTTGGGGCCTGATATTACCATAATACGCTGCTGGGGGTTCATGTCTACATCCAGCGGGATAATATCCATGCCCTGTGCTTTGTGGTTCATCCACAAAATGGGATGGTAGGCGTTTTTCCAAACAAACGAGGTCTTGTTCTCAATTTTGGGAACAATGGCCTGAATTTGCAACCCGAAAGAGGCTTTCGCCCGCACAAAATCTATCACGCCCAGTTTGTGGTAATACTCGGTAAGGATAGGTGCTTCGGGGGCAATTTCGGCTGATATTTGACGGAGAATGCGTTCAATCTCGCGACGGCGTTCTATTTGCAACTCGCGCAACTGGTTGTTTAGCTCCAATATCTCGGTAGGCTCTATGTAATACACGTGCCCCGTTGCCGATTCATCGTGTACCAAACCGGGTATTTTACGTTTATGTTCGGCCAAAATGGGAATTACCAAGCGGTTATCACGTACCGATACGTCGGTATCGGCAGCCCAGCCTTCGCTTTGGGCACGGCGCAAAATGCTGTTTACTTTGCGTTGCAACTCACGGTTGGCTTCTACAATTCCGGCTTCAATATCCAGCAACTCGTGCGAGGCCGACGGTTTCATGTTCCCGTCTTTGTCAAGTATGCGGTCTATTTTACGGATAATGGTATCGTCAAACTTAACGTCTCTGAACAACTCTGCTAATTGTGGGTACAAGTCTTTCTTAGTCTCCACAAAACGGGTTACCTGCCCGAAGGTGGACAATGAAAGCCGTATTTCGTGCAATTGGAATTCGCTCAGGAAAAAGCCTTCAACGCCCAAATGCTTGAAGTGGCGGGTAGCGTCGATGTAATTATCCGAAGGAAAGTTATTCTCGGTTTGCAGGATGCGCAAAAACTCGTCGGTTTGTGCCAAGCGTTGCACCACTTTATCATAAGCGGTGCTAAACTTCATTTTATCTACAAATGCCGCCCCTAAAGAGCTAAGGCATTTTTCGCGTATTTTATTTCGTATGATATCGAAGCCTAATTTCTCTTCGATGTTAAAAGGGTAATTCATTGTGAATTTATATCTTCATTAAGTAGTAAGCATAAAACACATTCTAATGCTCACTACACAGTTTTGTAAAAATGATAATTGATTAATGATAACTGAGTTTATTTATCAGTTGGATTTTTCTTGCCTGCCATCAGCTTTTCAAGGGTTTGTGCAAGGCGGGTTTGTTTGGTTTCCTCACGTTTAGCATCGCTTATCCATCGGGCATACTCCTTGCGGTTGGTAAATGAAAGTCCGTCAAACAACTGTTTTGCAGCAGGGTTGGCGGCCAATAGCTGCCCAAGCTCATCGGGCAACTCGACTACCCTTTCTTGAGTATCGCGCTCAACCACTACATGAATGGTATCGCCTACCTGTTTCCCGATTTTCTCGCGAATGGCTCTTAGTACGGGGAAAATATGACAGCCTGTCCCCATATTCATCAGCGAGCCTTTGTAAGATTCGCCTTCAATAAGGGCAGTAATAGGCACACGGCCTTTGCTACCAAAAACTTCCTCTACGTTAAAAGGTACTTCGGCATATACACCTCCGCCATCACCGGCAGAAATTAAAACGGCATCAAATTCTATTTTTTTGTTCATTTCACTCACCCCTAAAGGGTTTTTCAACTAATTTATCAATGGCTGCCAATATAAACGGGCAACGTTACTTTTCTGATAAACTGCTTACTTGGGGTGAGTGGAGGGAAGAAGCCCTTACCAGCCCAGCAAATAAGCGAATATCAAGGGGGCTACGATGGTGGCATCAGACTCAACAATAAACTTAGGTGTATTAATGTCTAATTTACCCCATGTAATTTTTTCATTGGGCACCGCACCGCTGTATGAACCGTATGATGTGGTTGAATCACTGATTTGGCAGAAATAGCTCCAAAACGGAACATCATGCCACTCCAAATCCTGATACATCATAGGCACCACGCAAATGGGAAAATCTCCCGCAATACCGCCACCTATCTGGAAGAAACCTACGCCTTTGCCACCGCTGTTTTTACGGTACCAATCGGCCAACCATACCATGTATTCTATACCGCTTTTCATGGTGCTGGCTTTCAGTTCACCTTTTATGCAGTAACTGGCAAAAATATTACCCATGGTACTGTCTTCCCAACCGGGAACAATAATGGGTAGGTTCTTTTCGGCTGCTGCAATCATCCAACTGTGCTCAACGGGTATTTCGTAATTTTCTTTCATTACACCGCTCAACAACAGTTTATACATATACTCGTGAGGGAAGTAGCGCTCGCCGCTGTCTTCGGCATCTTTCCATATTTTGTGTATATGGCGTTGTATGCGGCGGAATGCTTCCTCCTCAGGTATGCAGGTATCGGTAACACGGTTAAACCCTTGCTCAAGTAAGTCCCACTCTTCTTTTGGGCTCAAATCACGGTAGTTAGGCACACGCTTGTAATGGGTATGCGCCACAAGGTTCATTATATCTTCTTCAAGGTTTGCCCCTGTACAGCTTATAATCGCCACTTTGTCCTGACGTATCATTTCTGCCAATGAGATGCCCAATTCGGCTGTACTCATAGCACCGGCAAGACTCACCAACATTTTACCGCCTTCAAGCAGGTGGGTTTCGTAGCCTTTGGCAGCATCAACCAAAGCAGCGGCGTTAAAATGACGATAGTGGTGGGTGATAAACTGTGATATAGGTCCTTTTGTCATGATTTGTAGGGTCTAAAAAATTTAGGGTGCAAATATAATTGGTGAGCAGCCAATGGGCAACTGTTAATTTATGGGTGTTTAGTGGTGAGTGATTAGAGATTGAAATACCCGCGAATGGTTTAAACCATTCGCGGGTTGATACAATGCAAAAGAGGCGGGCTTTATGCCCGTCTTATTCGTGATTACCGAAACTGCTTATTTGTTAATCCCCCCGAATATAAAATTCGGGCTATTGAGTATTAGCGCCCGAAGGGTTTTAAACCCTTCGGGACGTATCCCGTAAAAGAGGCGGGTTTTATACCCGTCTTAGTATAATTACCGAAACTACAATTTGTAATTCCCCCGAATATAAAATTCGGGGCTTTGGGTATTTTCGCTTCGAATGGTATAAAACCATTCGAAACGAACCCCTTCGAGGCGGGCTTTATCTCCGTCGCCAAAAAACAAAAAAGCCTGTGTGCAAACGCACACAGGCTTTAGTATCGGTTAATCTTATGGATTAATACGTTGAACGTAGTTTCATTGTATCGTGAATACGCTTCTCAGCAAGTGCTATTGCAGCAGCTTGCGGGTGAGTATTGTGCGCATCAGCGTGAGAATAAATGTTCAAAATGGTGTTGTAAATATTCTCAGCTTGTGAGTAGGCTTTCTCTTTGTTGTAGCCTGTCCACTCGCTGTAAACGTTAATCAAACCACCTGCATTAATTACAAAGTCAGGTGCATACAAAATGCCTTTTTCTTTCAGCATAGGTCCGTGTACCTTTTCGTCAGCTTGTTGGTTGTTAGCTGCGCCGGCCACAATGCTGCACTTCAATTGAGGGATAGTTTGGTCGTTCAGTATGGCACCCATAGCACAAGGTGCAAAAATATCAACGTCTAAGCCAAAAATATCATCTCCGGGTACTACAATAGCACCAAAAGTGTCGTTAGCTTTTTTAAGGATGTCTTGGTTAAGGTCGGTAACATAAATTTTAGCTCCCTCGTTGTGCAAATGCTCCAACAAGTGGAAACCTACTTTACCAATACCTTGTACTGCCACAGTTTTGCCTGCCAAACTGTCGTTACCCCATGCTTGCTTGGCAGATGCCTTCATACCCATGTAAGTACCGAAAGCCGTAACGGGCGAAGGATCGCCGCCGCCGCCTGTCCACTCGGGCAAACCTACAACGTGCTCAGTTTCCATGTTCACGTACTCCATATCTTTAGTAGTAGTGTTCACGTCTTCAGCAGTGATGTATTTACCGTTTAGGTTCTCAACAAAACGCCCGAATTTACGGAAAAGAGCTTCGCTCTTTTGTGTTTTAGCGTCGCCAATAATAACCGCTTTTGCTCCGCCAAGGTTCAATCCGCTAATGGCAGCTTTATACGTCATTCCGCGAGAAAGACGCAAAGCATCATTTATGGCATCCTTTTCGTTGTTATAAAGCCACATGCGGGTACCACCCAACCCCGGTCCCAAAACCGTGTTGTGTATGGCAATAATGGCTTTTAGGCCGGTGTGGTTGTCTTGGCAAAAAACTACTTGTTCGTGATCGAACGTAGAAAGTTGCCCAAATAGGTCAACCTGTGTGGCCTGAATGTTTTCTTTAGTTTCCAACATAATGTGATAATTTTGTGCGGTTTTAAAAAGATGCCGCAAAAGTAATTTTTTTTGGCTTAACATAACCCTATTTTTAATATTCCCTTGAAAACCTTATCTACCCTTAATAAATACCTGTTTAAGTACCGCTGGAAGTTGCTGTTGGGTACTTTGTTTGTAACCGTTTCTAACATTTTTGGCGTATGGATTGGCCCGCTGGTGAGCGAAGCCATGAGCGAAGGCAAAAAAATAACCGATGCACCCGGTTTTGTAATAAATGACAGCTCCGTTGAAGCAATTGGCCGCGTGAGCCTTTACTTTTTTATGCTGATTGTGGGCACCACGATACTAAAAGGTATCTTCATGTTCTTTATGCGTCAAACCATTATTGTGGTATCAAGGCATATTGAGTACGACATGAAAAACGACATTTATGCGCACTACCAAAAATTGTCTCAATCATTTTACCGCAAAAACAATACGGGCGATTTGATGAACCGCATCAGCGAAGATGTAGGACGCGTGCGCATGTACATTGGCCCAGCGATTATGTATTTTATCAATACCATCACCCTGTTTGTGATTGTTATCGGCATCATGCTTTCTATTAATGTTGAGCTAACGCTGTACTCACTGATACCACTGCCCATTTTGGCCATTGCTATCTACTATGTGAATACCATGATTGAGCAACAGAGCGATAAAATACAATCGCAATTATCAAAAGTAACCAGCTTTACGCAAGAAGCATTTTCAGGTATCAAAATCATCAAAGCATTTGCCAAAGAAACCGCATCGCAACGTGCTTTTGAAAAAGAGTGCGAAGATTATAAAGATAAATCGATGAAGCTGGTGAAGGTGGATGCGCTGTTCTTCCCTCTAATAATGATGCTGGTGGGGCTTAGTACTTTGCTAACCATTTTTATAGGCGGTAAGCTGGTAATTGCCGGAGAGCTAACCTATGGTAATATTGCCGAGTTTGTGATTTATGTGAACATGCTTACATGGCCGGTGGCATCATTGGGTTATATTACATCGCTGGTGCAAAGAGCCGCCGCTTCACAAGCCCGTATCAATGAATTTTTAGATACCCAGCCCGAAATTGTAAATACCAGCCACCAACCCTTTGATTTTAACAACGCCATTGAGTTTGTGAATGTGGGCTTTAAGTATGAAAATGCCAAACAAAAGGCATTAACCAATATTAATTTCAGTATACAAAAAGGACAAACCTTTGGTATTATTGGCTCTACAGGCTCGGGTAAAAGTACCATAGCATCGTTGCTATTACGTTTGTACGATGTGCAGGAAGGCCAAATATTAATTGACGGAAAACCTCTTAGTGCTACTAATCTTGAAGATTTTAGGGAGCGTGTGGGCTATGTGCCACAAGATGTGTTTTTGTTTAGCGATAGTATTTCTGAAAATATTGCTTTTGGCTTAAGTAACCGCGAAAACCCGCACGAGAAGGTGGCTCAAGCTGCAAAACAGGCTGATATTTATGATAATATTATGGATTTTCCGAAGCAGTTTGAAACCATGGTAGGTGAGCGCGGTGTAACGCTTTCGGGAGGCCAAAAACAACGTGTAGCCATTGCAAGGGCAATTATTAAAGAGCCTGAAATTTTATTGCTCGATGATTGCTTATCAGCGGTAGATACTAAAACCGAGGCTACTATTTTGACTAATTTTAAAGACATTTTTCAAGATAAAACTGCGATAATTATCAGCCACAGAATCTCCTCAGTAATAGGTGCTGACAACATAATTGTACTTGATGACGGCGAGATAATTGAAACCGGAAATCACAAAACCTTGCTAGACGCAGGCGGCAAGTATGCCGAGCTATATTATAAGCAGATGCGCGAAGAGGTAGAAGACACTACAGCATAATGTAATAAAACTCCTTGTTCTATCCAAAAAAAAAATTCGACTAAAATTTGCAAATAATGCCCGCAACTTTCTATTTTTACAGAAATATTGGAGTAATTGCAGAACTAAACGAAACGCAATAGAGGATTAAAATGGAGGATTTTAACAAAAATGATAGAGATGAGATTTACTCAAAAAAAATAAGGGCAGGAAAACGCACCTATTTTTTTGATGTTAAATCTACCCGTGGGAATGACTATTACATAACCATTACCGAGAGCAAAAAAAGGCAGGATAACGGGATGTATGTGAAGCATAAAATCTTTTTATACAAAGAAGATTTTAACAAATTTATGGATGCCTTGAACGACACCATAAACCACGTGAAAAGCGAGCTGATGCCTGAGTATGATTTTGAGGAGTTTAACCGCTCACAAGCTGAATACTCGGAAGACTACGACCGCGCCGACGAAGCATAAGACTTTTTCCTTAAAAATATTAACTGTCTTTTTTGGGCAGTATAAAAGCATTTATATGCCTTTGGTAATGTATTTTTGCCGAAGGCATTTTTTATTGAACCAAAATGAAACAAACGTATTTGTGGGGTGCGCTAGCCGGAGCATTTATCCTTATTGAAACCTTAGTCGGCAACCAATTAGATATTTTTAAAGACCCTTCTACCAAACTCTACATCCTGGTTATCAACCTGCTTACGCTAGGTTTAGGGATTTACCTTGCGCTAAGGGACTATAAGCAACGTAACAACGGGCATATTTCTTTTGCGCGTTGTATGTTCAACGGTATTCTTATTTCTGCAATGGCGGCGATAGTTACGGCTATCGGATATGTTATTTATTTCAACTACATAAACCCTGATGTTAAAGTAACTTATATGAAAGAGGCTGAGACCTTTTTTGTAAAAGAAAAAGATTCAACAGCCACCACAATTGTCCAATACAAAGAGAATTTTGTGGTGAACTATAATGATACTGTTCGCACAACACAAGCCGACAGACCTCGTATTGAACAAATGGCTTCTGACTCAGCAAAAGTGGTACAAACCAAATTAGATAAAGCCGGACAGCTTTTCACCTTTTCAGGTGCAGTCATTTCATTTACAGGCCCGTTGGTTCTAATCGGCTTGCTTTTATCCGTTATAGTAGCATCAGTAATAGCAACCAGAAAACAACAATGACAGTAATTGAAGCAGGCCAAACGGCTATAAACAAACCTTCGGCAGAAGTATTTGCTTTTTTGGCAGATTGTAACAACCATAAACAGCTAATGCCCGCACAGGTAATTAACTGGCAAAGTACTGAGGTAACTTGTAGTTTCACTATCCAAGGCACGGCTGATTTGGCATTGAGGATGAAAGAAACTATTGAAGATGCTCTGATTGCTCTTGAGCCGGACGGCAGAAAACCTTTTGACTTTATGCTGAAATGGGTGATTAACCCTGCTGCAAACGGATGCACAGTAAACGCCATACTTGAAGCTGATTTGAATATGTTTTTGAAGATGGTGGCAGTGAAACCACTTGAAAACTTCTTAAAATATCAGGTTGAGCAATTAAAAACTGTGATGAATGGCTAGAAAAAAAGCCTCTAAAATACCCCACCCTAATGCTTTGCAACGCATACACGGCTGGTGGTTTTTCTTTTTACTGGGCTTTGGTTTTATAGTGTTGTATCCTTGGTTTGCTATCACCCTTTCACACAAAAAAATGTATCCGGCTGCCCACTTCGGGCGTAAAGTGTGGGGATGGTTCCTGATGACCTTATCGGGTTTATGGTTAAAAGTGGAGTTTGAGGAAGAATTCGACCCAAAAAAGACATACGTTGTGGTGGCTAATCATACTTCGTACGTTGATATTCCCGTTATTACTTGCGGATTGCCCGGGTATGTAACTTTTATGGCAAAAGCTGAGTTGGAACGGATACCCGTTTTTGGACGGTTTTTCAGAACAATGGATATAGGGGTTGACCGTAAAAGCCCGCACAATGCTGCGGCGGCTTTCAAGCTTGCCAATAAACGGATGCAAGAAGATGGCACCAGTATTGTGATATTTCCGGAAGGTACTATCGGTACGTGGGTACCCGATTTGGGAAGATTTAAAGACGGCCCATTTAAGGCAGCGATAGCATCAGGCGCTTATGTATTGCCGGTTACTTTACCTGATAACTGGATAAAAGTACCTGAATACGGACCCTTTGCTGCCCGCCCCGGAAAGCTGCGAATGTATGTTCATCGTCCTATTGCGGCTGCCCATCTAAAACCCACTGATGCAGAGGAGTTGAAACAAAATGTTTTTCATATTATTGAAACAAAATTGAACGAATATGCAAGTTAACGATGAGTTGGTAAACCATCTTTCGCACTTGGCAAAGCTTGAGTTTGAAGCCGGTGAACGTGATGCCATTAAAGCCGATTTGGAAAAAATAATCGGTTTTTGTGAACAGTTGAACCAAGTAGATACCGAAGGAGTTGAGCCGCTGATTTATATGACCGAAGACGTAAATGTATTGCGTACGGATGAGGTAAAAGGCCACTTGAATAAAGCCGAAGCTTTATTTAATGCCCCTAAGAAGGATAGTGATTATTTCCGCGCACCAAAGGTGATTGATAAAGGCTGAGCTACATTTCAACAACTTTTAATCCCAAATTAAAATTCCATGAGTGCATTAATCCATTTACAACATATCCAACGCAGGTATATTATGGGCACCGAGGTGCTGTATGCTCTTAAAGATGTAAACATCGAAATATTTAAGGGTGAATACGTGGCTTTGATGGGACCTTCGGGTTCGGGAAAATCTACCTTGATGAATGTATTGGGAGCATTGGATACCCCAACATCGGGCACTTATATGCTGAACGGGAAAGATGTGAGCAGCATGGGGGATAATGAGCTGGCCGATATCCGTAATCAAGAAATCGGGTTCGTATTTCAAACGTTTAACCTATTGCCCCGTTTATCGTCTCTTGAGAACGTGGCGTTGCCCTTAATATATGCAGGGATAAAAAAAGAAGAACGTTTGGAGCGCGCCATGGAAGTGTTGAAATCAGTGGGTTTGGGCGACCGTGTTAACCACCGCCCGAATGAACTGTCGGGAGGCCAGCGTCAACGTGTTGCCGTGGCCCGCGCACTTGTAAACAGACCCAGTATTATATTGGCCGATGAGCCTACCGGTAACTTGGATACCAAAACCTCTGTTGAAATAATGCAGTTGTTTGAAGATTTACACAAACAAGGCAACACTATTATTGTGGTTACCCACGAAGAAGATATTGCACAGCGCGCCAAACGCATTGTTCGCTTACGCGACGGTTTGGTGGAGAATGCTGACGGTACAATACCCGAATGGCAATTGCCTAAGTTGGAAATGGCTTAGTACCTTTTCAACCCTCGTCAGTTTATAATTTTGCTCATTGATTGCTTAAACTGATTGAACCTACTTATACTCCATTTCAAACTAATTGAGTATTTTTTGTCTAAAAAAATCACGTCGTAAACACACACATCGCATGACGACCTATAACACCATTGGCAGCCAATACAATCAAACACGTACCGCCGACCCGTATTTGGCGCAAACGCTTTTTGGATTATTACAGCCACAACCTGAAGGGGTTTGTTTGGATATAGGGTGCGGTACGGGCAATTATACTATCACGCTGGCCCACAAAGGCATTAACATGGTGGGTGTTGAACCTTCAACATTGATGTTAGAGCAAGCCAAAACCAAAAGTCAATCGGTGAAATGGCAATTAGGCAGTGCAGAGAACATTCCGTTTACCGACAATTATTTTGACGGAGCGATAGGTACTCTTACCATTCACCACTGGACTAATTTAATTCTTGCTTTTAAAGAGCTGTACCGTGTGTTGAAACCCAATGCCCGTATGGTAATTTTTACCTCAACGGCTGAGCAAATGCAAGGGTATTGGCTCAATCATTATTTCCCTAAAATGCTTGAACGCTCAATCCGTCAGATGCCATCATACACCGCTATTGAATCCGCTGTTTCGGAAGCGGGATTAAACATTACTGCCAATCATAAGTACTACGTGAAAAACGACTTGCAGGACAAGTTTTTGTACGTGGGTAAAAATCAACCTAAACTATACTTTGATGCTCAAATACGTCAGGGTATTTCTTCGTTTGCTGCCCTGGCAAACAAAGAAGAAGTGGAACAAGGACTTGCACAACTTGCTACTGATATTGAACGCGGAACTTTTGAAAAAGTTAAAGCCCGCTATAACGATGAGTTGGGTGACTACTTGTTTGTAGTAATCGAAAAATAAGTATCAAACAAAAAACACTTCTGCTTTTACCCCAAAAAAGGTTGCGTATTTCTCGCATGCCGCTTCTATTTGCTTTCGCAGGGCCTTTTCTGGTTTTGTAAACATACTAACTTCAAAAACAGCTGTCTTTTTGTTGATAGTTCGTCGCCAGCAGCCCTTCAGTACTCCGTTAATCATCACGGTGCTGTCAAAAGTTAAACTACCTTGGGGTTTTGCAACATCCATAAATACCTCGTTTACTTTATATCCTATCACATATTCATCGTAGGTAGGCAACATCCAAACGTTATCAGTATTACTATTTTCAATCGGCATTAAAGGTGTAAACCAAAACTCATGCTTTCCCACCATTTCTGATTGTAAGCTGTTTCCGGCCAAGCTTATCCCCTCTTTCACATCCCCTATTCTCAAACCGCTCCATTTGGCCATATCATGTATGGTGGCAGGCCCGTGCCCGTCAAAATAACGCCGAGTAAACTGTTCCAAAGCTTCTTCTCGTTTCAAGGGCTTAGTGGCTGGTACCCGCTCATCCATTAGTGCATAGGTAAACTGTTTTCCCTTTCGTGGGCCGCTGCAAATAAGTCCTTCAAGCTCTGCCTGCATCATTATATAAGCCAGCCGTAACGTATCTGTCTCTATTCCGTGCTTATCAAACTCTTCTTTCAGCTCTTCACGTGTAAGGTAGTTATTATCACGCAGTGCCTTTTCAATAATAGAATTGCATTGCAAAAACACTTTTGCATCCAACTGTTTTTGCCGATAGTAGTAATCGCTAAGGGCATGAATGTAGGGTGCAGTAAGTTGCAGTAAACTGCGTATATCCTGCGGAGCCACAAAATGCCACGTAGGCCTAAGCACGTGTGTTCGCAGTATCTCGCCCGCATTAAAGGCAGCATCAATCAACTCGTCGGTTGTGCCGGGCAAACGCAAGCCCAGTGCCCATTTGGCTCCTGCATATTCTTGCGATTGCACAGCTACCAAAGCAGTCACCAATTCAGCAGCGTTGGTATGCGGCTGTCGGGTAAAATGCTGCCTTTGCAAGCGCTGCTCAAGTATTTCTTCCTTAGTCATGTAATGCGCGTTTCACACGTAGAAGATAAAACATAAAATCAGTCATGGGTGCATCCGTAAACCCTAAGTTACGTCCCATGGTTATTACTTGCCCCCTATGGTAAATACTGTGGCAAAACGCGTGTTGCAAGATTTCGTAGCGAGATACGGTATGATCGCCCACATAGGGTATGGAGAAAAAGCAATCGCCCATTAACTCATCTTCGGTAAGAGCCTGTACATACAATGCTGTATTTTCAGATTGCTCCAGTAGCCCCTCGATAATATCCTCAAGTGTTCCGTCAAACCCTTCCCACGTGAACGATTTTGTAGCCATACCCTGTAATCTTGCTATCCAACCTTGTTCAACATCCCAAATGTGCATCAATGTTTTTTGCAAAGTAGGGAAGCTTGAGGGTATGTTTTTGGTAAACACTTCAACTGGTTTGGTCTTCAGCCAATCAACCAGTGTTTTGTTAGCCCATTGGTTATAGGCAGCAAAATCCTCCATTTGTGTTTTAAGTGAAATTTCGGTGGTTTGTGTAAGTATCATAGTAGTGTTATTAGTTTATGATACAAAACAACAGCGGGGTTATGACAGCCCTATGTCAGTAGTGTTTCTGTAGTAGATTTTTTTTACAAACTACTGTTTATCAACCCGTACAGCCTCTACAATATTCACATAATCCAAATCTGGATTGAGTCTTTTAAACGTATAGTTACTGTCAAACTGCAAATAATAGTTTTGGGCTTGGGTAGGGGCTAAAGTGATGATAAAATACCTATCCACCGATTTAATTTTTTGCGGGTCTGGCTCCCATTGTATAGCGTGTAAGGGTAAATATCCCTGCATGGCATACTTATCTACTTCGTGCAAATACACCACTGCACTATCACTATAGTAGTTTTGTTTAAACCACCCCAAATTTTGATTAGTATGATACGTAGTAAGCAGATTGTTGTAATAAATATCACAGCGGTTTACTTCGTTTTTCAGGTCATCGGCTAATCGTAGCTGGCTGTGTCCTTTTGCATCCTGCAAGCCCCAAATAAAACCAAGTGTAACAACAAAGTGAAACGAAGTAGCCATCATAGAGCGTTTAATAAAGCCTTCGTGCAAATGGGTGTACAACACCCCCACTATAATTGCCAGCAAAGGACATATCCATAAAAACACCCTATCAAAAGGTCTATCGCCGCGTATATAGCTAAAGACAAAGGGCAAAATAATTACAACTGCCAGTGCAATCACTATTCGCATATCAGCTTTTTTGGCCACTGCAAACCATAACCCCCACAGTATAAGAATAAGAGATATGTAATACGGTTTTAGCAAATACCTAACTATTTGTAAGGCTTCGTTCCATATCTCAGCCCTGAACATCCCCGCTGATTTCACATAGTCGTTACTAATTACCTGTTTAAAAACGGGAAGGTATAATACAATGGCAATCACAACTCCACTCCCCACAAACAACGCCGCCTTTGCATGAACTGAATTTACAGCCTGTTTAAAGCCTTCCTTAGCTAATGTCCGTAAGCACATTGTTCCTGCAACGGCTAAGAACGCAATCACAGGGTATAGATTAGAAGGGATAGTATAAATAAACAATGCTGTGAATACACTTGCCCATACACCCCACTTTGCTTTGCGGGTTTGGTAATAGGCTAACAGCCTGTTGGTTATCAATGTAATCAGCATTATACTAAGCCCATACCCTCTTACCTGCGTTGCGTAGTTATAAAAAGGCAGCATAGCCATAAGGGCAACCATGCCCACTACGCACCATTGTTGTTTTGTAGCCCTGTTTACGGTGGCGGTTACAGTAAACAATGCTCCCGCACTAAATAACGCGGGCAATAACCTAACTACCCAAATGGATTGCACGGCTTCGGCAAAGGTGTGTATGCCCCATAATTTCAGCCAGCCGTTCATCAACAGGCTAAAAAAGATATGATTATTGGGGACAGGGTAATCGGTAACGGTTTTTTTGAAGGGTACAAGAATGAACTCTTCTAAACTCATCACCTCATCGTACCAAAAATCAACCAAAAACAGGGGGCGCAAGTAGTGTAGATAGGCCATAACTAAAAACCAAAGCGCTATTACATTGAAACGTTTTTGTACTTGTGCCTTGTTTATCAATACTTGTGGTTTTTTAACCAAAATAAAACCCCACAGGGCGTAGTAAAAAGATATTTTTGAAAAAACTTTACAAACGTGAGTCAGGAAAACCCTTGGACGACTTTATCATCAGAGATTGTGCACGAAACCCCTTGGGTTCGCATTAACCACCATAAGGTAATAAACCCCGGCGGCAGCAATGGCATTTATACAGTTACCGAGTTTAAAAACCTTGCTATTGGAGTATTACCGCTTGACGATGACTATAATACTTGGATTGTGGGCCAATACCGCTACCCTATTAACCAATACAGTTGGGAAATACCAGAAGGCGGCGGTCATTTGGATGTGGAGCCGATAGAGAGTGCCAAGCGTGAATTGCAAGAGGAATGCGGAGTGATAGCCCGTGATTGGCAGCTATTACTCACCAGCCATACCAGCAACAGTGCTACTAACGAATATGCCTATATGTATGTAGCAAAGGGATTGAGCTTTACCGAACCACACCCCGACGATGATGAACGTCTTGAGGTGCGCAAACTGCCTTTTGCTGAATTGTACCGCATGGTAATGGATAACGAAGTGACCGACAGTCTTACGGTAATGACGGTGCTTAAGGCCAAAATATGGATGGACGAGGGAAAGATTTGATAGCATGAGATTACAGCTGTTTCTTTTTTGTTTATTGCAGTTAGGCTGTTTGAAGCCTGAACAAAACCATAAATCCATTGAAGGGGAATGGTTTTTGGTAAAAGACAATTACAAATCAGGGTGGGTAATCTACACACTCGACTATCTGAATATTGAAAATGACAGTGTAACAGTTGTAACATCATGGCTTAACCGCATACAGGAAAAAGTGATTGTCACTGAAAGTTCCCTAAACATTGGCACGCAATCTTTCCCTGCAAAGTTTTATCCTGATAGTTTGATAATAGATGGCAACAGGTATGTAAGAGGAAAGCCTTCTTATTATTCTGAACCTCTTATGATTATTGATCTAATTACCGATAGCTGTAAAAAAAGTATAGAAATGAGAAGTATCATTGAAAATACCATTACAGTAGGCTATAAAAGGGGAACCGATACTGCCTTATATTACTGGCAAGGAAACTATTATAACGATTTAGATACTTTAACAAAACTCTTAACCCCAATTCATAGCTGGGAGCCTCAAACAGCAAACATAAACCTACTTTTTGAACGCGAACTAAAAATGGGTACAGTGGTTGATTTGAAAAATGCACTTCGCTCATTAGGTTATTTCAATATATACTTTATAAGGCTTTCGAAAGGAAAGACTAGCCTTTTTTGTGACCTCGGCAAGTAGATATTTCTTCAATCTAAGGTGGGTTAAAGCCCTCCGCAATAAAATTACAGGATATAAAATCCTGTTCTTTAAAATTTTAGCGCGGAGCAGGGTTTAAAACCCTGCTCCGCGCTGCAACTCTCAAAGCGATGGGCTTTATGCCCGTCGCAAAAACGCTCCTACCAACAACTAACCACCAAAAACCACTTTGGCTCAACATTTGTATTTACAAATGAAATCTTACGACAATGAGCCGAAAAGTAATTAAAACATACGCTGCCACAAGGGAGTTATTAGCTCCGGGTATGTATATAAACCGTCCCTTACCCAACAGGGAATTGAAACATTTTGACCCTTTTTTATTGCTTGACCAAATGGGACCTACACAACAAGGTCCCGGACCCCAAAAAGGTACTGATGAGCATCCGCACCGCGGTTTTATTACCCTTTCCTACATTCTTGAAGGAGAGATAGAACATAAAGACAGTATGGGTAACCACGGTATTGCCAAATCGGGGGGAATGCAATACATGATAGCAGGGAGCGGCATTATTCATTCAGAAAAACAAAGCAAGGACTTTTCGTCGCAAGGAGGTTTGTTGCATGGTTTTCAGTTATGGATAAACCTGCCTGCCAAGCACAAAGGCCACAAACCTGAGTACTTTAACCTGAATGACAGTGAAATACCACGCCACAAGTTTGAAAACGGTGCCTATTTGAAAATACTTGCCGGAAGTTACGGCGAGCTTGCTTCACCTGTAAAAACCTTCAGCCCTGTGTTTGTGTACCATTTGCACTTACCTGCTAAAACAGATGTGATGCTACAAGTACCGCTTGATTACAACATTTTTGCTTACGCACCCAAAAATGAAGTATTACTGGGAGAAGATAAAACCCCTGTGGGTAGCTACCACATGGCAATATTTGACGAACACAGTGTTGGCTTGCCCATTAGCAACCCATCTGACGAAGACCGTGACCTGATGCTTTACGGCGGTGTGCCCATCGGCGAACCGATTGTTCCTTACGGTCCTTTTGTGATGAACAGCTTTAAAGAAATACAAACGGCCATTATGGATTATGAGGCGGGCAAATACGGCGAAATAGACTTTTAATAGTTTAGCCGTAGCCACTCAACGAAAAAAACTACCTTTGCGACTCGAAATTTGTAATATCGCCCACAAATAATAAATAAACATAGATGGATGTATTGGTAATGGCCGGACAGTTGATTCTATCACTGGCCATTTTGGTAACCCTGCACGAGTTAGGACACTTTTTAGCCGCTAGGGCTTTTGGAATTAAGGTAGAAAAATTCTACCTGTTTTTTGACGCATGGGGAATAAAACTATTCAGCTTTAAAAAGGGCGATACAGAATACGGTATAGGCTGGCTGCCATTGGGCGGCTATGTGAAAATTGCCGGTATGATTGATGAATCGTTGGACACTGACCAATTGAAACACGATCCAGAACCTTGGGAGTTTCGCGCCAAACCGGCATGGCAACGCCTAATCGTAATGATTGGCGGTGTTACTGTAAACGCCATTTTGGGTATATTAATTTTTGCCTTTTTAGCTTTTGGCTACGGTCGTGAATCTGAGCCGATGGAAAAAGCCATACACGGTATTGCAGCCCTTGATTTGGGTCGCAGTGTAGGCTTTGAAGACGGTGATAAAATTCTAGAAATTGACGGTAAGAAAGTAACCACTTTTAGGGAGGTAACCAACCCCAACCATTACTTGGACG
This sequence comes from Bacteroidota bacterium, assembly GCA_008933805.1. Taxonomy (NCBI): domain Bacteria; kingdom Pseudomonadati; phylum Bacteroidota; species Bacteroidota bacterium. The sequence goes on along the minus strand of WBUH01000001.1, from coordinate 452,280 downwards.
GTGCTGTATATACAGTAGAACGCAATGGAAAAAGGGTAGATATTACATTACCTAAAGGGTTTATAGACAGTATGGCGGATAATAAGAACAACTTTATCGCCATGCGTACAAAATTCACGGTTGACTCAACCTATGTGAACGCAAACGGTAAAAGCCCTGCTCTTAAAAGAGGTGACAAAATCATTGAGATTTACGGTCAGCCTGTTAAGTATTTCCACGAGTTTACCAAATTAGTCAGAAAACACCCGCAACATTGGGCACCGCTAAAAGTGGTTCGTGACAAAGACACGATACAACTGGTAGCAAATATTGATAAAAACGGCAAAATGGGCATTGTTCAAAAAACCGATTTGCCCGACACCATTATTGTTGAGCGCTTTAGTTTTGGCCAAAGCTTTGGTGTGGGTTATGATTTAGCCGCTGAAAACCTAAGCCTTAACGTGCGTTTCTTCGGCAAAATATTCCAAGGCGAAGCCGATGCTTCTAAGTCACTGTCAGGCCCTGTGGGCATTGCTCAGCAATTTGGCAGCGATTGGGACTGGCAACGTTTTTGGAACCTAACCGGTTTGCTATCGGTAATCCTTGCCTTTATGAACTTGCTTCCCATCCCCGCACTTGACGGCGGACACGTTGTATTCTTACTGATAGAAATGGTAAGCGGCCGCCCATTGCCCGAAAAATTCCTGCACGTGATGCAAGTAATCGGTATGGTGATATTGCTGTCGCTGATGGTGTTTATCTTCGGTAACGACTTTTATAAAATTTTCACCAAGTAAGGTTTGACATCTGTTAACTATTTTGAGTTTTTTGGCCTGCCGGTTGCTTTTAATATTGATGAGAAGCTGCTAAAGGACAAATACTACCAGAATACCCGCAGCTATCACCCCGACCATTTTGGACAGGAAGACAGTGCTAAACAAGCTGAAATGCTTGAGATGAGCACCCTGAACAATAATGCCTACAAAACCTTAAAAGATTATTACCGCCGTGTACATCACATTTTGGATTTGCAAGGATTGGTAACCGAAGGGGATAAACACTCGTTGCCTCCTGATTTTTTAATGGAGATGATGGACATTAACGAGGCGTTGATGGAGTTTGAATTAAACCCCGACCAGACCATGATTGCAGGGCTGCAAAAGCAAGTTGAAGACCTTCAAACAGACATAAACGGACAACTTACTGAAACAGGTATAAAATTCGACGCAGCAAATGATGCTGAAAAACAAACACTTCTGTTAAAAGCAAAAGAAATTTATCATAAACGTAAATATATTTTGCGCTTAATAGAAACTTTACATACATTTGCAACCCCTTAATTATCCCTGCTACCCTGTAGCAGCGCGGTAGTAAAAGGAAAACTACCTGCCCAGGTGGCGGAATTGGTAGACGCGCTGGTCTCAAACACCAGTGAGCTAACACTCGTACCGGTTCGACCCCGGTCTTGGGCACAACCCCGAAAGCCTTTCAGAAACCCTGAAAGGCTTTTTTGTTTATTACTTAGTTCTATTTTTGTTTTACTATGCGTTACCTCACTATCCCTCCACCTCCTTCGCTGGCACTGTATGTGCGCAGTTTTTGGGTGCTTGAGGGTGAGGCTTCTGCACAAACTCCTTATATATACCGCTCGTATGCCGATGGTTGCCCCGAACTGATTTGCCATTACAAAGGCCGGTTTAATGAAATCACACCCAACGGCATCCTATCCTCTCCCCTGTTTCATTTACACGGTCAGTCACAACATTACCGAAGGTTTATAACTACCGAAGATTTCAGCATTTTCGGGGTGTACTTATACCCGTTTGCAATCCCCCTATTATTTGGCATCCCTACCTACGAAACCAGTAATCATGCTCCCGATTGGCAAACCCTGGCTAATGCTGACGGCCGTTGCCTTGAAGAACAAATGATGCTTGCTGAAACTAATCATCAACGGTTGCATTTGCTTTGCGGTTTCTTTCAACAACGACTTAACAAACAGTTTGTACCGCATCCGGGTATTTTAACGTCAATAAAACAAGTGCTGTTTGATGCTGAAACACGTAACGTTAGTCTATTAGCCGATACCTACAGCCTTTCGGTACGCCAGTTTGAGCGCAGATTCAAAGAATATTCAGGGTTCAGTCCCAAACTATACACACGCATTGCCCGTTTTCAAAATGTTTTAAAGCTATACGGCAGCCAACTGCCACTTACCCACATTGCACATCGTTGCGGGTATTACGATCAATCGCACTTTATCCGTGATTTTAAAGCCTTTTCAGGACATCACCCCAAAACCTACTTTGGCGGCCACGCTGAGGGCGCAGAGTATATGAGTGCTACGTAAATGTCGTGTTTGTACAATTTTACAAAAAACCAACCCCTACCTTTGTTCTATAAACTATGACAACACTTAGCATCCCCGCAGGGCACCACAACGTAATGCCCTATTTAATTTTAAACAACGCATCGTTGTTTTTTGATTTTACAAAGGCTGTATTTGATGCCCAAGAAGTGAGCCGCTATACACGCGAAGGCAGTACTGAAATTATGCACGCCGAAGTGAGTATAGGCGACAGCCTGATAATGTTTGGGCAGGCAGGCGGCCCTTGGCAACCTTGCACAGCAGGTTTGTATGTGTATGTGGCTGATGCCGATGATTGTTATGCAAAAGCGATAGCCGCCGGAGCAACTTCTATCTTTCCGCCTGAGAACAAAGATTATGGACGCAGCGGAGGGATAACCGACCCCTTTGGCAACACTTGGTGGATTACCCAACTTTTGTAAACCGCACTAAACAAAAAACGCCTGACAGGAAACTGTCCGGCGTTTTTCGCTCAATTAAAACTTCTATATATCTATGGATGACAATGGAAATTTACAAGTTGTCGTTCAACAGCACCGCTGTGGTTTTTTGCAATTGCCAGCTCAAACACCATTTCTGAGGGGCTTTTAACATTGTTAACCCAAAACGAGTTTAACACTATCGTATTGCCGTGCAAATGGTCGCCGCCAAAAAACACCACACTTTGCGCAGTGGTATTGGTAATCTTCACATCGTAGCCGTGCAAATCATCCTGAGTAGTAACTGTGCCCTTAAGCCACACAGTATCGCCAATGTTAAATACAGTACCTTCTTTAGGCGATTGTATATCAAACACTGCTTTCTCAGCCGGATTATTTGATGGAGAAGGATTTTGCTCCTTCTTGCTACATGAAGTAATAAAGAACGCTAGTATGGCAGCCAAGGCCGCCCTTTTTATAAACGGTTTCATTAATTAGATACATTAAAACATATAAACGATGCTTGATGTGAACGAAATTTTTTCAGTAACACTTCCGCCACCCCAATTATAAATAAGGGGTTGTTTAACGCCCACCCCAACGGCCATCTTATAAAAATACACATCGGCCACAACAGTAGCCGATAGGGCATCGCCTCCCGTAAAATTCAAAAATCCGTCGGGTTTGTACCAATCGCGCTCGCGGTGCTCGTAGTTAATACCTATTTGCGGTAAAAAACTGGTATTGCGGTAATCTTGCCAATAAAACAAACGCAATGCGCCGTTAAACTTATTACCGTACCAATACTCATTGGATCCGGCATTGTTCACCGTATATCCTGCCTCAACATTCATCCCCGCCTTTTTATACCTAAGGGTATATAGCAGGTTGATAGGTACATCAAAAGAACCGGTGCCTTGCTGCATATTTTGAGGTAAAATACCGTTAGCATCCCTTCTATCGGTTGCCCCCAAGGGCAGTTTTATTCCTCCGCCAATTTGCAACGCGTGCTTAAACTTTCTTTTGGCACTATCAGTAGTGTTTAGCAATACATAATTGGCCATAAGCGTAATATCGCCCAAACCCTGTGTTCGGGTGCTTATCCCGTCCTCATTTCTGGCAAAGTAGGTGTAGGGGACAAAGGCAAACAATTGCACCGTTTTGTGCGGCACATATCTGCCCCACAGGGTAGCAGTAGTAAAATATTCGGTTGAATAAACGGGCTTCTGCCCGTTGAACAAGGTTTGGTGTTTTGAGGTGAAGGACGTGTAATTATACTTTACCCCCACAAAGTGACGTCCAAATCGGGGCAATATACCCATTGTGCTGCCCCCAACTGCGCAGCCGCATACTTCGCAGGCAAGCGCATTGACAACACACACCATTGCAACAATGGCGGTTACATATTTTTTCATTAAAACGGTTTAAAATGTTTGACGATTAAGAATTAGAAGATTTTCAGCAGTCAAACTTTTGCCTCGGGCGGATGGAAAACAGGTGATGTAAAATCGTAGGGTAAAAATAACTCTTCGGCAATATTATACAGTGCCGTATTGTTTGCCTCAAGGGGTTGCCACTGCAATTGCCCGGCCATATCAAACGCAGGTATCTCTATTTTTTCAATCCCTTTATGGGGTGTAAAAGGAGCGTTGTTTTCGTCGGCGTTTTCAAGTTGCTTCTCAAGATGGCAACTACCCCCGCAATCGCTATCAGGATTATCGCGGTTTTCGCAAAGGTTTTGGGCTATGTACTGTTGGTTGGCTTGCCAATACACCACAATGGCAACCTTTACTAATAAAGGCCATGCCAGTATAACGGATAAAAATATGGCAAGTAGCTTTTTCAAACCAAAATCGGGGGCGAAAATACAGCAATATTGATGGCAGAAACATAACTTTCGGAACTTTTTTAAAACTATGAACGCTACTGATAAAACCAAAATATCCCGCCTTGCCAAACGCGGTGATTATACCGAAGAAACCATTTATAACATTTTAGACGAGGGGTTGATATGTACCCTAAGCTATGCACAAAACAACCAGCCTTTTAGTATTCCAACAGGGTATTGCCGCATTGACAACTATTTATACATTCACGGTTCGGTAGGAAGCGGATACATGCGCCAAATGGCTGAGGGTATTCCGGTTTGTATCAGCGTAACCCATATTGATGCGTTGGTGCTTGCCAAATCTGTATTTCATCACTCGGTTAATTACCGCTCAGTTGTTGCCTTTGCCAATGCAGAACTTGTGACCGATGAAACCGAACGAATGAATGCCCTTGAAGCATTTACTGAGAAAATGATACCCGGCCGTTGGAAAGAAAGCAGATTGCCCAATGCAGGTGAAATGCGCCAAACCATGATTTTGAAATTTAAGTTGGATGAGGCCTCGGCCAAGTTGCGTCAAGCTCCTCCATCAGATGATGAAGAAGACTTAGACTTGCCCTATTGGTCGGGCTTGCTTCATATAAAACAGCAAGTAGTAGCGGCCACTCCTGACGATATAACTACTGAAAAAAGACTTCCTTATCCCGGTTATTATGAATTGTAGACAATGCTTTAAGCTATTGCCTACCAAATTCAATGTAGCATACATTTAGATTTTAGTAACTTCGCACCCCATATATGGACGGCAAACCTTATCTTGTGGGCATAACAGGCGGAAGCGCATCAGGCAAAACCCTTTTTCTTAAATCACTTAAAGAAAAATTTGGGCCTCATGAGATTTGCTTTATATCACAAGACGATTATTACAAACCGCTTGACCAACAAGTGCGCGATGAAAATGGCGAAGTAAATTTTGATCTGCCCGAATCGGTTGACTTACCCCGTTTTCATACAGATTTGCTGAACCTTGCTGCCGGAAAAACTATCAAAAAACAATCGTATAATTTTAATAACCCCAACGAACCTGTTGAATGGCTGGATTTTAATCCCGCTCCTATCATTATAATCGAAGGGCTTTTTATTTTCTATTACAACGACATTTTTGACATGTTGTCGCTAAAATTGTTTGTGGATGCAGACGAGGATTTGAAACTGAAACGACGTTTGCAACGCGATGTAACAGAGCGAAACATACCCCAAGATTTGGTTTTGTACCAGTGGCAATACCATGTGCAGCCGGCGTTTCAAAAATACCTGTCGCCCTACAGAGAAATGGCCGATATTATAATTTTAAATAACAGTCATTTTACCACCAGCCTGCAAGTGGTTGAAAATCATTTTAAGACTTTATTAGCCGAGACTAAAATTCAAACAGGTTAAATAATACATTTGCATTTATATGAATTACCGTTTTGCAGTAATAGGCATGGGTCGCTTTGGCTCTAAAATAGCCCTTACATTATCAAACAGGGGAGCTGAGGTGGTAGCTATTGATAGCGAAGAATCGAAAGTTGACCCTTTGCGCGATGATGTTGCCTATGCAATTACAATGGATAGTACCGATGTGAAATCACTTGACGCAGTAAACATCCGCGATATGGATGCAGTAGTAGTTGCTATTGGTGAAAACTTTGAAGCACTGCTGCTAACTGTAGCGCACTTGATGGACATGAAGGTGAAACGGATTATTGCCCGTGCCGGTAACCGCCAGCAACGGATGATACTAGAGAAAATGGGGATAAAAGAAATTCTATCACCCGAAGATGAAGTTGGAATTATTGTGGCTGAACGACTTATACACCCTAGTGTGATGACCTTTTTGCAATTACCCGATGATTACGAAATTGCAGAAATACGCCCCCCAAAGGGTGTATGGAACCGCACCGTGGGAGACTTACAAATGCAAGAAAAATATGAATTAAATCTTATTACCATAAAACGTGAATATGAGGTAATTGACAGTGCCGGACTCCCTGCAAAAGAAGCCCACATATTTGGTATACCTAAAGAAAATACTATCATTTACGATACCGACACTATCATTATTCTTGGCAAAGAGGATGATATAGAGCGTTTTATAGAAATAAACAGTTAAACTATAATATCTTGCTTATCAGCTTTTTGTAAAAAAAAACGGCAACGCTGTGGCGTACATTGCACTTTTATACCACAACGTCTATATTTGCCGTTCTTTAAAATTTTGGTAAATACCGCATTAAAGACATTTATATATAATTAAGAGAACCGAATGAAAAATCAAGGCGTTGTAAAGTTTTTCGCCATCGCGCTGATACTGGTGTGTTTATACCAGCTATCATTTACCCTGAAGGCTTACATGATTGAAAAAGAGGCTGACGAAGTAAGCATGGGCGACCCCGTGTTGAAACGTAAATACCTCGACTCGATTGCCACAGAAAAGGTGTATAACCTTGGTATTAAGAGTTTTACTTATCTACAAGTTAAAGAAGCCCAGTTGAACTTGGGTCTTGACTTGCAAGGCGGTATGAACGTGGTAATGGAAATTTCTGTAGCTGATATTATCAGGGCTTTAGCTAGCGATAGCAAGTCTCCTGCACTTAATGCAGCCCTTGAATCTGCTATAGCCGCAAAATCTGTTAATCCTGAAGCAGATATAATTGATGAGTTTACAAAACAGTTTAAAGCAAGTAACCCTAACCTTAAACTAAGTGCTGTATTCTTTAACAAAGACCAACAAATCAGTCTTACATCAACCGATGAAGAGGTAGTACAATACCTTAAAACAGAATCTGCTGCATCAGTTGACAGGATTTATAAAATCTTAAAAACCCGTATCGACCAGTTTGGTGTAACCCAACCTACCGTACAGTTGCTTGGCAACTCAGGGCGCGTAATGGTTGAATTGCCGGGCGTTGATAATCCTGAAAGGGTACGCCGTTTGTTACAAAACACTGCAAAGCTTGAGTTTTGGAACGTTTACAGCGTTCAAGAATTTGATGCCCATTTTGGTAAAATCAGCGATTACTTGAAGAATAAAAATAAGCTTAATGAAGCTGATTCAAGCAAGTCTGCTAACGATACTACTAAACTGGCTGCTGCAACTTCTACTACAGCAATTGGTGATTCATCAAAAACTGATACAGGTCTTGCCAAAAAAGCCGACACCGGTACTAAGGATAGCGCAACACTTGCCGCTGAAAAAGCACAAGAAAGAAACTTCCTTATCGAAGCTGGTTTCTTCCCTAACTACGCTCAAACTGAAGATGGCAAATACACATTTGGTGATGGTGCACACATCGGTTCTTCAGCAGTTAAAGATACTGCTAAAGTAAACGCTATTTTGAACGACTCAATACTAAGGGAACAAGTACTACCTGCCGACATGGTGTTTGCATGGGGTAACAAACCGGTAGATGAAGAAGGCAAAGTAATGTTTATGTATGCCTTGAAAGCAGAACGCGACGGTGGTGCTGCTCTTGAAGGTGATGTAGTAACTGATGCCCGCCCAACTGTTGACCAATTAGGTGGTAACGAAATCAGCATGACTATGAGCTTGGAAGGCGCACAAAAGTGGAGGAAAATTACTGCCACTGCTGCTGCTGCTAAACCACAAAAAGCTGTGGCCATTGTACTTGATGGCTTAGTATACTCTGCTCCAACTGTTAACGGTGAAATTCCTAACGGACAATCACGCATCATGGGTAGCTTTACTCCTGAAGAAGCAAAAGATTTGTCAAACATCCTTAAAGCGGGTAAACTTCCTGCTCCTGCCCGCATTGTTGAAGAAGCGGTTGTAGGTCCTACCTTGGGTAAAGACAGTATCAATAGCGGTATGCTTTCTATTTTGGTTGGTTTCCTAGCTGTTATTCTTACCATGTATATTGTTTACAACACCGCCGGTTTAATAGCCGACTTAGCTGTGTTACTAAACTTGTTCTTCATTGTAGGTACTCTGGCTTCGTTCCAAGCGGCACTAACCCTTCCCGGTATCGCCGGTATTATCCTTACCTTGGGTATGGCGGTGGATGCTAACGTACTTATCTACGAACGTATTAAAGAAGAAATATGGGCAGGTCGTAACCTTCGTACTGCTATTGCAAACGGTTATAAGAATGCATCTTCAGCAATTATTGACTCAAACTTAACCACCGCCCTTGCAGGTGCTGTATTGGCTGTATTTGGTTCAGGCCCTATATCAGGTTTTGCTATCACCCTATTGATAGGTATTGCAAGCTCTATGTTCACTGCGTTTTTATTAACCCGTGTAATATTTGAGTGGATGGCTAAGCGTGAGAAAAACGTATCATTTTGGTTCCCTGCCACTAAGAGTCTATTGCGTAATGCAAACTTTGACTTCATTGGAAAGAGCAAACTATTCTATACCGTTTCTGGTATATTAATTATTGCCGGTATAGGTTCAATGGTTACACGCGGTTTTGATACCGGTGTTGACTTTGAAGGTGGTTGGTCGTATGTAGTGAAGTTTGAAAATCCTGTTTCAGCAGCTGATGCCCGTGCCGCTCTTGAAAAACCTTTGGAAGGAAAGCCTGAAGTGAAAGTATACGGTACTGATAACTCATTAAAAATTACCACTACCTACCAAATCAATAGTTTGGATGCAAAAGCCAGCGAAATGGTATTAGCAAAACTTGATGAAGGTTTAAAAACTACACAAGGTGGTAAATACGAAATACTAACCTCATACAAAGTAGGCCCAACGGTAGCTTCTGATATTAAACAAGCTGCTATCTTGTCAATCGTGTTGGCATTGATAGGTATGTTTATTTACATTTTAATACGTTTCAGACGTTGGCAGTTTGCTGTGGCAACAGTTATAATGCTTGTGCATGACGTAATGCTGGTACTATCGCTGTTCTCATTGTTGCACGGTATCGTTCCTTTCGGTCTTGAAATCGACCAAGCGTTTATTGCAGCTATACTAACCGTTATCGGTTACTCAATTAACGACTCTGTGGTTGTATTTGACCGTGTAAGGGAGTTCTTGGGTGAGCACAAGCACGAGAAGGATACTTCTAAAGTAATTAACCTTGCTTTGAACAATACCCTTAGCCGTACGATAATGACTTCGTTAACTACCATTATCGTTATCCTGTTAGTATTCTTGTTTGGTGGTGAAACCATCAGGGGCTTTGCCTTTGCACTAACAACAGGTATTATTTTGGGTACATATTCATCATTGTGTATCGGTAGCCCGCTATCAGCACAGTTGATTGAATGGAGTAACAAAAAAGCAGCTCAAAAAAACGGTGATAAGTAATCTTTACACCCCTTAATAAAAAAAGACGGCCTGTTATACAGGCCGTCTTTTTTGTTTATGGGCTACTACAATGTACTTATTGAAATAGTATCGTTATAATAAGCTCAACTATAAAAAACAGGAAATCAGCCGCAGAGGTTAGCCCTCTTTTAATATCCCTCACGCTTCTGTAAAATCTTATCTTGCCTTTTATCTGACGGTATTTACCTAACAGCTTTGAGTTCTTACTAAGCTTTGTCACTTCTTACTTTGTTATCATTTTAAGTCCTACAATAGAAGCAATAAGTGTAGAAATGAAAAAAGCCCGCCAAAAATCAGCCGGCTCTTTAAAAACTGTGATACCTATTAGGACGGTTCCAACAGCTCCAATGCCTGTCCAAACAGCATAAGCAGTACCCATAGGTAATGTGCGGGTAGCCTTGTACAACAAAAGCATACTTAGTATTAGAGTAATAAAAAAACCTGCCCACCACCACATAGCAGTAGTTCCTACTGTATTTTTGGCTTTGCTGAGGCAGGTGGTAAACCCAACCTCAAACAATCCTGCTATTATTAATGTTAACCAAGCCATTGCTTAAAAAATTACAGAACCCCAAAAGCAGCAAACCAAGTGCCAAACACCCTTTATTCTGCATTAAGCTACACTGCTGATAATATGTGACAAGGTTTTATTGGCTACCACAGTATTAAATAGTATTTTATTTTATTTTTGCGCACCCGAAACGAATAAACGATGAGAGAAATCCAATTCCGTGAAGCACTGCGCGAAGCGATGAGCGAGGAAATGCGCCGCGACCCTAATGTATTTTTAATGGGCGAAGAAGTTGCCGAGTACAACGGTGCATACAAAGTGAGCCAAGGCATGCTTGATGAGTTTGGCCCTAAAAGGGTAATTGATACCCCTATTGCCGAGCTTGGTTTTGCAGGTATTGGCGTTGGAGCTGCCATGAACGGACTTCGTCCTATTATTGAGTTTATGACGTTTAACTTCTCGTTGGTGGCTATCGACCAAGTGATAAACAGTGCGGCTAAAACCCTAAGCATGAGCGGCGGGCAGTTTGGCGCACCGATGGTTTTCCGTGGCCCAACAGGAAACGCCGGCCAACTTGCTGCACAACACTCACAAAACTTTGAAAACTGGTATGCTAACTGCCCCGGTTTGAAAGTGGTGGTGCCCAGCAATCCATACGATGCAAAAGGTTTATTAAAAACGGCTATCCGTGATAACGACCCTGTTATTTTTATGGAAAGTGAGTTGATGTATGGCGATAAAGGTCCTGTACCGGAAGAAGAATACTTGCTTCCAATCGGAGTAGCCAATGTGGTAAGGCAAGGTACTGACGTAACCATTGTATCGTTTGGAAAAATGATGAAGGTTGCTTACGAAACTGCTGATGAGCTTGCAAAAGACGGTATTAGTGCTGAGGTAATTGATTTACGCAGCGTTAGACCTATTGATTATGATACCATCATTAACTCAGTAAAGAAAACTAACCGTTTGGTGATAGTTGAAGAAGCTTGGCCGCTTGCCTCTATCTCTTCAGAAATTTCATACATGGTACAACGTCGTGCATTTGATTACTTAGATGCCCCAATACAACGTATTACCAACCGTGATGTACCTATGGGGTATGCACGTGCAATGGTAGATGCTACTGTACCTACTGTACAACGCACACTTGAAGCAATAAAATCAGTAATGTACGCTTAATAGCTGCACATTCAACCAAATAGAAAAGCCACCTGAAAAGGTGGCTTTTTCATTTTAAAAACATCACAGTGCTAGTTCTCCTGAAACCATTTTATGAAAATCTTCAAACGTTTTGATAAATACCTCTGTGCGTCGTTTATCAAACAATGGCATCCCGCAATAATTCATTTCAATCAAATCAATCTGTAAGTACTTACATATTTCGGCGGCAAACTCATAATCATACAACGGTCCTTCCCCATCGTAAAAAAACTGGCCGAAATCTGTGCTTCCTTTTACCTTCCAAAAAATTGAAAACAGTTTCTTGTCATAAAAGAACTCATTGGGTTCAATCTTCAACCGTAAACTGTCCTTCCCCCTGTCGGATATAATGGCAAGATTAATAACCGGCATGTGGGTTTCTGTAACCCTGTAATAATGACGATAGTACTCAACATCATTGTCGTACTGCTCCTTTTCATAGTATGTTGCTGACATATTGATAAGTGTGTGGTATTTCTTAAGCCCAATAAGAGCTGTACATACTTACGGGGTAACTCAGACTTTGGATTTGAATTTTTGAAAATTTTTTACTAAAATTTTTAATCCGTTTTATCTACCCCGTCATAACACCCAAAATTCACTTTATAACAAAACTTAACCCTAAAAGTTGTAGTAAAAGTGAAATTGTTTTCTATATTTGAATTGCAATGTGTCAGTCTCTATCCGCTGATACATTTTTGTGAAGTAGCTGTTTAATTGCATAATCACTATTGTATGATTCATTCGGCCCTTAATTTTCTTACTCAAGAAGTGAACCGTTACCTGAACTTAAAAACAGGTGGGGCAATGAGTGATTTGGCAGTACTAACCAGCGTTGCAAACTCAAAAGGATTAGCTATACCCAACAAAACCATAGGGGTTTCACTAATAAACATCGAAGAAGACCGAGTATCAAAAGATCAACAGGTAAAGGTGCGCAACACCGCCGGAGGTTTTGATGCCCGCAATCCCGATATCTACCTTAATCTATACGTCCTCTTCTCTGCCAACTACACCAATAATGAGCTGGCAGATACAGGCGACGATTACATTGAGGGATTGAAACAACTGAGCAATATTATCGGCTTCTTTCAGGGTAAGAGTGTTTTTACACCTGCCAATTCGCCGTTGATGGCCACATTGGCTCCCGAGATACCCAAACTGGTGTTAGAGCTGTTCTCGTTTACGTTTGAACAGATGAATAATTTTTGGAGCGTAGTGGGCACTAACTATTTGCCCAGTGTGTTGTATAAAGTGCGGATGATAACTATACAAGAAAACAGTATAGAACCCGCAGGACTAATTGAAAACCTTGGTATTGACTTAGCAGGTAAAAACTGATGGCAGGCTATCAAACATTAATAAAACTTGAAATGCTGCACAACTTTTACAAAAGTGGTGTAACGGATGATTTTGAGTTTTTATTAACCGCCGACGTACATCGGTTGATGCGCCAACAGCGACTGCTTTACAGAAATTTTGGGTGTGGTTTTACCCTATTATACGAGAGTTCACAACCTAACACTCCTACGATTGATATCGACAATGATTTAACCTTTGTATTTGGTATAAGCGTTAAAAGCCCTGCCTCATTTTTTGGTATCACTAATTTGGATGAAGAAGCTCCATCAACCGTAACCTACACAAACGGTTGCCGTATGTTTTATTATACCGACGGAGCATTGACTGACCTTAAATACAAGGTGCTGCACGCCATGTATGCAGAGCAGTTTAGTTTTAGGTTTACAGAGAAAACTACCTCCAAATCTTTAAAGGTTACGATAAAAAACCAAAGCGGCTCGGCCATTGTAGCCCAATACGATAGTGATGGAAACCCTATTACCGGCCCTTATACTTTAAATGCGGACAATGAGAAGGATACGGGTAACCTGCTTCGTACTTTTAAGGGCTTTTTTGATGTGAGTAAAAGCGGAAGCGGTTATTACACAATAGTTCTAAAGCGCGACGATGCCACTGAAAAAACGCTGCAGGTTTATATCCATGATGAGTTAAGTCGTAGCAATGTTTCAGGCGTAATGCAACTATCATTATCCAAACCAACACCACCCGTTGCGGCCAAAAACCTGCGCCTTGACTTAAAACGGGCTGAGAGCATTTGGAAGTACTACATTATAAATAGAAGCGGCCTTGACTTTACTGCCACCGATTTGGTATTGAGTGATAAAAGCGGTGATAGCGGCCCTATATACAATACCTATACATTTAGCGGCAACCCGGCTATGGGTGGCGGCGGACAAGCACTGCCAAATACGGCAGACAGTATAAACAGCTTACCTACTATGGTATTTGAATCAACGGTGAAGATACCGTTTTACGAAGTGCCTAAGACAAAACTTGAATTGAAAAAGATACCCGACGGCTCGCCGACGGCAACAGCAGGGAACGTGCTGATAAGCAGTTTACCCAATCCGGCACCGGATGTACGGGTAGACGACAATTGCAATATTTACGTGTACATATAGTGGAAAAGGAAAGCGAATAGCTATCACGCAGGAAAAGGGAAGATTTGAGATTGCATAACACGGTTTGACTTTATAAAAGGAAAAAACAAAACGTAACCGAATACTATAAACTATGGCAACATATACCACCCCAGGCGTGTATGTGGAAGAAATTTCTACACTGCCCGCAAGCATTGCCCCAGTAGCCACCGCCATACCTGCGTTTATTGGCTATACCAAACAACGAAAAGAAAACGGTGTAGACTTTGCCGTTAATACCCCTAAGCGAATTACATCGCTGCTTGAGTTTGAGCAGATGTTTGGCACTACGCTGAACGAGGCTTTTACAGTAAGTCTTACCGACCCTCCTGCGGGCTCAACCGATAATGCTACCCTAACCCTTAACAATCCATCGTCGTGGTCGCCATACTTGTTATATTATCAGGTAAAAATGTACTTCGGTAACGGAGGCGGACCTTGCTGGATAGTATCGGTAGGTAACATTACCCCCGGAGGCACACTTGACGCTACCGAGCTTGAAAACGGGCTTAAATCTTGCGAAAAAGAAGACGAAATAACCCTATTAGTTATCCCTGAAATTGTAAAGTTAGGTACATCAGCATCGCGCAGGCAACTGAATGATGCCATGCTGGTACAATGCAACAAATTGCAAGACCGCTTTGCGGTAATAGATACCCTTGAAGGCAGCGCCAGCGATTCAATAAGTACTGTTGCAGGTAATTTTAGAAACAACGAGGTATCACTGGCTAACCTTAAATACGGCGCCGCTTATTTCCCTTCGTTGCAAACTACTATTAACTATCTGTACGATGTGTCAGAGATTGCTATAGCCGATACCCGCACCGCTCCTGCAAACATCTACAACACAAAAAAAGTATCGTACTTAAACGGCACTTATATCCCTGCCGAAGGTACTATCTCAGTAGGTACAAACCCTACTGCCAACAAAACACTCACAATAAATGGCACCGTATTTACCTTTAAGGCCGGTGATAATACAGGCAGCAATATAGAAATAGGCGCAAACGAAGGTGCAACGGCTACAAAAATTGCAGAAAAAATAAATACCCACGCGGCTACTAAAGATATTTTAACCGCCACCAAAGTAGGCACGACGGTTGAGTTGGACGCCAAAGGAACTATGAACGGCCCTGCGGGCAACAACATTACGCTGGCATCAAACGATGCGGGGGTTACCGTGCCTGCAAAACTATCGGGCGGTAAAGACCTTAGCGACCTTGCTTTGTATAACAAGATTATTGCCCTGCTAAAAGAAAAAACACTTACGCTGTACCCAAGCGCAGCCATGTGCGGCGTATATGCCAGTGTTGACAGAAACCGCGGGGTTTGGAAAGCACCCGCAAACTACAGCCTTGCAATGGTAAACAAGCCTAACGTAGATATTACCGACGATGAGCAAGGCCTGCTAAATGTGGATGCTACCAGCGGTAAGAGCATAAATGCCATCCGCACTTTTACAGGCAAAGGAGTATTGGTATGGGGTGCCCGCACACTGGCCGGAAACGACAACGAGTGGAGGTATGTGCCCGTGCGCAGGTTATACATCTTTGTTGAAGAGAGCATAAAAAAATCAACGGAGTTTGTAGTATTTGAACCTAACGACGCTAATACTTGGGTAAAAGTAAAAGGTTCTATCACCAACTTTTTAACCGGACTTTGGCGCGACGGTGCATTAGCAGGGGCTAAACCTGAGGATGCCTTCTTTGTTAACATCGGTTTGGGCGTTACTATGACTTCGCTAGACATATTGGAAGGCCGTATGAATATAGAAATAGGAATGGCCGCAGTACGCCCTGCTGAGTTTATCATCCTGAAATTTTCACACCTATTGGCAAAATCATAAACCTTATTAAACTATGGCAACTTATACAACACCCGGGGTATATATAGAAGAAGTATCCCTGCTGCCTGCAAGCGTGGCTCCTGTGGCAACCGCCATACCTGCCTTTATAGGCCGCACACAAATAGCCCTTGACGGGCAAAAGAAAGCGATAACAAAACCGTTTCGCATTACATCAATGCCCGAATACGTAAGGTTTTTTGGCGAAGGTGCCAGCGAAAACGCAGTGCTTTCAGTTGCTATTACCGATGATGGTACTGACGTAGCGACAGCCGTGCGCACCATTACCGTAACCGAAGACAATACAAAAGTATCGGGCAAGTATATGTATTACGCCCTGCAAATGTACTTTGCTAATGGTGGCGGCCCTTGCTACATTGTTACTATTGGTGATTATAACGATGGCGGCGGCTTTGATTTTGACACGGCGGTTTCTAACGCAATAAAATCGCTTGAAAAGCAAGACGAGCCTACAATATTGGTGTTTACAGATAAGCCAGCTACCAACTACAAAGTAGCTTACGATGCAGCATTGGCACAAGCGCAAAAACTAAAAGACCGCGTAGTGTTAATGGACATTTGGGGCGAAACCGGAAACAGCTTTAACGATGCCAAAACCTTTAGAGATAACCACGTAAGCGCAAACAACCTTAGCTATGGTATGTGCTACTACCCCTTTTTGCAAACTACCCTTAAATACACCGTTGACGAATCAACACTAACGGTTACCCACACAAAAGCACACTCAGGCACCAGCTATAACGGCAACACATTGGCAGCCATTAAAACGGCTAATCCCAACTTGTACAGCCAGTTAATAGCCAAGATAAAAGAAAAAACCATTACCGTGCCCCCTACCCCTGCTATTGCAGGCATATATGCCCGTGTTGACAACCAGCGCGGAGTATGGAAAGCCCCTGCAAATGAGTCGGTGTTGAGCATTGTAGGCCCTACCATTAAAGTAACTGCCGAAGAACAAGGAGTGCTGAACGTGGATGCTACCAGCGGAAAAAGTATCAACGTGGTACGCACTTTTACCGGCAAAGGCACACTGGTTTGGGGTGCGCGCACACTGGCCGGTAATGATAACGAGTGGAGGTATGTGAACGTACGCCGCTTTTACAACTTTGCCGAAGAAAGCATTAAAAAAGCTTCGGAGTTTGTGGTGTTTGAACCCAACGATGCTAACACATGGGTGCGGGTAAAAACCATGATTGAGAACTTTTTAACTACCCTTTGGCGACAAGGTGCCTTGCAAGGCGCTGTGCCCGCTGATGCCTTCTTTGTAAACGTAGGTCTTGGTGTAACAATGACCTCGTTGGATATACTGGAAGGCCGCTTGAACATTGAAATAGGTATGGCCGTTGTCCGTCCTGCCGAGTTCATCATCCTAAAATTCTCACACCTGTTACAAAAATCATAAACACTAATCAATTATAAATACTATGGCAACTTATCCAGTTCCGGTATTCCACTTCCAAGTTGAATGGGGTGGCAGCCGCATCGGTTTCACAGAAGCAAGCGGACTAACCGTTGAAGTACAACCAATTGAATACAGGGAAGGCGTATCGCCCGAATACCACACCACCAAAATGCCCGGTATTCCTAAATACTCAAACATCACCCTAAAAAGAGGTATTTATAAAGGCGACAATGAGTTTTTTAAATGGTTGAACACCGTGAAACTAAACAACATTGAGCGTCGTGATATTACCATCAGCTTGCTGAACGAAGAACACGCCCCTGTGATGGTGTGGAAAGTGCGCAACTGCTGGCCTTGCAAAGTTGAAGGACCAACGCTTAACAGCACCGGCAACGAGGTGGCAATGGAAAGCATTGAGCTGGCACACGAAGGTTTAACAGTAGAGGCTGTATAAGCGAAACCATAGGGAAGTATGTTTAAATACCCACCCATAGGGCTGCACTTTAGTGTAAATTTTATTGGCTTGGTGGCTCTGATGCCGGGCATACCCGACATTGGCTTTCAGGAAGTTACAGGGCTTGATGTTACTGTAACTACCGAAGAGTTTAAAGAGGGAGGTGAAAACCGTTTCTCGCACAAGCTGCCTACTACTGCCACATTTAGCAACATTACACTTAAACGCGGAATGCTCAACCATTCACAGCTAATCTCTTGGTTCAAAAAAGGAGTTGAGGAGTTTCATTTTACTCCGTCAGACCTGTTAATCACCTTGCTGAACGAAGACCACGTACCCCTGCACGCATGGAACGTGGTACAGGCTTACCCTGTGAAATGGAGTGTAACGGGATTAAACGCTCAAGAACCTCAACTGATGGTAGAACAGGTGGAGCTTGCCTACCAATACTATAGAGCCATCCCAATTATTTAACCGTATGCCCGTACAAATAAACGAGATAGTAGTATCTGTACAGGTGGGACAAAGCACTGGAAGTGCTGGAACACCGCCGACAAATTCTGATTTGGACAAACGCCTGAAAAAGGCCGTGGACGAGATAAAAACCATTGTAAAAGCAAAAAACGAACGATAGCACATGGGAATTGAAAATGTATTTATGCCATCGGGAAACCTCACTAAGGTGCACATAATTGCACATAGTGACGAAACCTACAAAAAAATTGTAGGCACCTTTGATGTATTGTACAACCCCAATACCTATGATGTTGAGTACAAAAACGAGTTTGATACAGAAAGGCCTGAAAATGCTACCGACAGCCTGCCCCAATTTAAAAGCGCAAAAGGCAAAGACCTAACAATTGAATTGCTTTGGGACGCAACGGGAGCTTCGCACACGGGCAACGAGGCCGAATTTGCACTGATACGTGCTGAAGGTCATGTGGAAGACTCGATACAACGTTTTTTGCGTCTTACGTTTGAGTTGCAACCAAGTTCGCACCGTCCTAATTTTTTAAAAGTAAGTTGGGGTACCTTGTTGTTTCAAGGAGTGTTAACCACTGCAAAGGTTACCTATTCACTGTTTGCCCCTGACGGGAAGCCATTGCGGGCTAAGGTAAACTGCACTTTTATGAGCCACAAGGCGCTGGAAGAACAAGCTGCCGAAGCCCAACGTAACAGTCCCGACCTTACCCACTACGTTACTGCAAACGGTATGGATAACTTGCCGTACATGACCTCTGAAATTTACAACGACCCACAGTATTACCTGAAAATTGCTGAGGTGAACCGTCTGAACAACTTTAGAAAATTAAAACAAGCTACACATCTTGCTTTTCCACCCATAGAAAAAGTATAAACCCATGCCCGCCGCATTAGAAATTGCATCGTTTGAGATATTGGTGAACGGAACAGCCCTTGGCGGGCAGTACGGCCTTTTGAGCATTGCCACCAACAGCAGTGTGAACAAAATACCCGTTGCCAAAATTGTGCTGATGGACGGCGACAATGCCACGCAGGATTTTCCGCACAGCAACGAAGACATATTTGCGCCCGGAGCTGAAATACAAGTGAACGCAGGATACGGCTCTGATAAGCAAGCCATTTTTCACGGCATCATTACCAAACACGGCATAAAAATAAACAACTATGAAAACCCGAACCTTGAATTGGAGTGCCGCCACAAGGCTGTAGTACTAACCGGTGCGCGCAAAAACAAAGTGTACAACGATGTAAAAGATGCTGACATTTTTGATGAGTTGATAGGGGCAGCATCGATTGATAAAGACATTGAAAGCACCAGCGTAACCCACAAAGAAATGGTGCAGTACAACTGTACCGATTGGGATTTTATAGTAACCCGCGCCGAACTGAACGGCAAATGGGTACTAATCAACCAAAATAAAATAGAAATAAAAGCCCCCGCAGGGGGTTCAGCCGAAACTACCTTCAACTTCGGACTGGATACTTACGAGTTTGAAGCGGAGATTGATGCCCGCGACCAGTTTCCCGCTGTAAAGGCAAAAACTTGGAATTACACCAATCAGGAGATTACTGAAAGCGAAGCCTCTGAACCCAGCTTGGCCACACAAGGAGATTTAGACGGAAGCACTCTTTCGAGTGTGATGGAGTGGGAAGATTATACCGTGTATCACGGCGGAAAAATTGATGAAACAGAAAACAAAGCTTGGGCCGATAGTAGGCTCCTATACAGTCGACTTAGCAAAATACAAGGCCGCATCAGGGTTTCGGGGCAGCATAGCTACGCCACTGGAACATTAATCAACTTTCAGGGCTTTGGAAACCGCTTTAACGGCACCACGGTAATCACTGCTGTGAACCATTATTTCAACAACGAAATGGGCTGGTATTGCGATTTGCAATTCGGGATTACCAAAGATTTGTTCGCCCACCGCTATGACGATGTTGTTGAAAAACCTGCCAGTGGATTACTACCCGCGGTAAACGGACTGCAAATAGGCATTGTTACCGCCATACACAACGACCCCGACGGCGAAAGCCGCGTGAAAGTGAAATTACCCTTAGTGGATAACGAAGGAGAAGGTATTTGGGCGCGCATGACAGCCCCCGATGCCGGCGACTCACACGGCTGGATATTTTTTCCTGAATTGAATGACGAAGTGGTATTGGGCTTCTTGAATGACGACCCACGCAATCCCATCATACTAGGAAAATTATACAGCAGTGGCATCCCCCCTATGATAGAAGCTACTGAAGACAATAACGAAAAAGGCATTGTTACCCGTAGCGGGATGAAGCTGGTATTTAATGATGAATCACCCAGCGTAACCATAGAAACTCCCGGCGGCTACAGCGTGGTAATTGATGAAGCCGAAGGCAGTATTGTAGCCAAAGATGCCAACAATAACACACTTACCCTAAGCAGCGACGGTATTACCCTTGAAAGCGGCGCTGATATCACCCTAAAGGCAACCGGAGACGTGAAAATAGAAGGCGTAAATGTGGAGATAAGTGCCTCTGCAAAATTTAAGGGAGAAGGTTCCGCAGGTTCCGAAGTATCATCGGGCGGCACCACCACTATAAAAGGAAGCATGGTACAAATAAACTGATAAACCAATGGCAGCAGCAGCAACAGTAGGAGACGCAAGTACACACGGGGGCAGCATTGTAGGCCCCGGTGTAGCCAATGTTTTGGTAGGAGGCAAACCCGCCGCCGTGCTGGGCGATATGCACACCTGCCCCTTACCGCCCCAATCGGGGCACGTACCGTCAAGCCCTTTTACAAGCGGCTCAGGCACTGTGCTTATAGGCGGCAAACCTGCCTTGCGCACTTCTGATACCTGTGCCTGCGGAGCCATGTCGGCAGTAGGCTGCCCAACTGTAATTATTGGAGGATAACACTGTGAAACCCGAAGCAAAAGATATCAATACATTTTTAGGCAGAGGATGGACATTTCCGCCCGCCTTCTTTAAGCATGCCGCAGGCGGTAATGCAGGCGTACATCTTGCACAAGGAGAAGAAGACATTAACCAAAGCCTCGAAATACTGTTTTCAACTGCCTTGGGTGAGCGGGTAATGCAACCCCAATACGGCGGCGACTTGCAGGACTTAATGTTTGAAGGCATGGACATAGGCTTGCTAACCCGATTAAAAGACCGTGTGCGCAAGGCTATTATCTACTTTGAACCCCGCATAAAACTAGATAATGTGAAAACCTTGGTTACCGAAACCGAGGGTTTAATTATGCTAGTGGTTGAATACACGGTGATAAGCACCAACACCCGCAACAACATGGTGTACCCTTTTTATTTAAAAGAAGCTACCGATATATAGTATAAACAATGTCGTTAAACTGTTTCACAGCAGGCGTACAACGCCAAGGCACCAGCCAGGTGAAAAGGCTCCCCGAAGGCCTGAAAGAAAAATTTGTGCAGATTGATGAACGCGATTTTAACGCCTTGCTGGAGTTTACTAAAGAAACAGCCAATCATTATAACTATTACGACCATACAAATACCCCCAACGGCGGCTGGAAAGAGTTTTTTACCCAGCAGTTAGACGAAGCCGGATATACCGCTCCCCACTTTGCACTGTTTGCAGCATTCTTAGAATTGTTTGCCATTGCGCAAGCCGATTTAAATACGCTTGGCACTAAACACCTTGAGTTCTTTTACCGCGATGTATTGGGCTTTGCCGAAAACGAAGCCATCCCCGACCAAGTGTACCTGATAGGTCAGTTGGCAAAACACATTGCCGCATTTGAGATTGAAGAAGGTACTTTGTTTAAAACAGGTGAAAAAGTAAACGGTGTTGAAAAACTGTATGCACTTACGGATGATTATAGTTTAAATAAATCCTCGCTCACCAGCATTTGCAGCATTTATGCTAAAAACAGCCGCCAACTGTTTGCCTCAGCAATAGCCAACAGTAACGACGGCAAAGGTGAAGAACTAACGAAAGAAGAAAGCGGATGGCTGCCCTTTGGCGATGAAAGCCGCGAAGAAACCCCGTTTGGGTTTGCTATAGAATCCCCTACCCTGCGCATGGCCGAAGGAGTGCGGATTGTGACCCTTACGTTTGAGTTAGAAACCAACATCCCTAACCCAACACCACAGTTGCTTGCCATTACTGATTTTATCATTACCGCAACCGGAGAAAAGGGTTGGATAGAGCAAGACCTCACCGCTGCCTTGGCCACAGGAGCCGATGGAGCAGCAGGTGTACAATCAGCTACCCTTAGCGGGGCTACGTTTACCATTAAATTCGGTTTCTCAAAAGCGGCAAAAGCAATTATTGATTACAACTCCAAAACACACGGCGAAGGGTTTAATGCAAAATATCCCTGCCTGAAAATAACCTTTGCAAAAGGGACTACGAATGCAGCATTTGAACAGTTAAAAACACTTAATATTAAAAATGTAAGCATACAGGTTGATGTAACAGGGCTTAAAACCCTGATACTTCAAAACGAGCAAGGAGTATTAGACCCCGCCAAGCCGATGCAGCCTTTTGGTGCCCGACCTGTCATCGGCTCAAGGTTTTATGTAGGCAGTAACGAAGCTTTTTCAAAAAAAATCACTCAAGTAAAAGCCTCTTTTAAATGGCGCAACCTGCCTGCTGTTAAGTTTTATGACTATCATGCAAACTTTCATTCGGCAACAGTAAAACCCAAAACCAATGATTACAACGTAAAACCCTATCTATTAAGCGGCAACGAATGGGACGACGGAACTGCGGTTTCAATGTTTGAATCTACAGACATTGTACCTACCTCACCCAAAACATGGGTAGCTTCGGGTTTCACAACAAGTACAATAGACCCAGATACGGATGCAGGGAAAAGGTATGCTACCACTTCAAACAGAGGGTATTTAGCTTTTGAACTAAACAGCTATGACTTTTTGCACGATGAGTATCAACTTTCGTATGGAAAAGGCATCATCTTAGGATTGGCTGCTACAGACAAGACAAAACAATTAGACTATGTCCCCAACAATCCTTATACTCCTGAATTTGAGGAGCTTTACCTTACTTACACAGCTACAGAAACCATAGAGTTACTGAGTAGCCCAACCTCAAAGTTTTTCCATTGCGGGCCTTTTGGTTCGGCACAGCAAAATACCACATCGGGCGGCTTGCAGATAAAACCGCTGCTGCCCACCTTCAGTAACAAAGGCGAACTATATTTGGGTTTTGAAAACTGCGTGCCTCCACAAAGTGTGAACTTGTTGTTTCAATTAGCCGAAGGCAGCTCTAACCCTGAGGCCGATACTGCAGTTGTTGAATGGAGCTATTTAAGCAATAACCAATGGGTAAACTTTACTGATGCCCAATTACAACGTGAAAATACCAACGGACTGCTAAAAACAGGCATTGTTACACTAAGTCTGCCTTCAACAGCCAATGCCGGCAATACATTAATGCCCGCCGATAAGATATGGGTTCGGTTAGCTGTTGCGGCAAATGCCGACGCGGTATGCAAAATCATTCAAATACTACCGCAAGCCATACAAGCCGAGTTTTACCCCCACAACGGTTTAGAAGCCACGGGCGAAACCCTTGCGGCAAAAACCATCAGCAAACTGTTCACCCCCAACTCATCCGTAAAAGGAGTATCGCAGCCCTATGCCTCTTTTGGCGGAGCAGCCCAAGAAAGCGGAAGCACATTTTATGTGCGGGTAAGCGAACGCTTACGCCATAAAAAACGCGCCATTACCATTTGGGATTACGAGCGGCTGATACTGCAAAATTTTACAGGCATACACCGCGTAAAAGCAATCAACCACACCTATTACAGCGGTGCTGATAACGGCTACAAACCCCTTGCTCCCGGTTATGTAACAGTGGTAATGGTGCCCGACACGTATAACCAAAATGCCTTAGACCCGTTGAAGCCCAAAGTATCAAAAAGTACCTTGGAAGATGTGAAGGCATACCTTGCCACCTGTACTACACCGCATGCAAAAATTGAGGTACAAAACCCCATTTACGAAGAGGTGGAAGTGCGTTTGCAAGTACGTTTTTACGACGGCGAAGACGTGGGAATATGCTTGGATAAACTTCACGAAAAAATCACTGAGTTTTTAGCCCCTTGGGCGTATAACAGCGATGCTGAGTTGCTGTTTGGCACCACCATACACAAAAGCAACCTTATTTATCACATTGAGCAGTTGGAGTATGTAGATTTTGTGCAGTGTGTAGAAATGCACATACACGCCCCCGCTTGGCTGAATGTAAACGCTAATGCAGATACCGATACAGCAGAGGCAACTACAGCAGCTTCGGTGTTTACCTCATACGCCACGCACACATTAACCCCGCTGGAGGGCAGCGGTTGTTTTTGCAGCAACTGCGGCAGTAACCTGGTGTACTCGCCCGTGTTTAACGAATTAGAGGAGTGCGGATGTAACAAATAAACGATTGTAGTAAATGACTGAACCGGTAACTATATCAAAAGCACCTTACGAGTTGGAAAGCATGCAGTTTGATACACTGCGTGAGAAGGGGTTGGAACGTATCACCGAGCTTAGCGGGGTTATATGGACCGACCACAACTTGCACGACCCGGGGATTACCCTGTTGGAAGCCTTGTGCTATGCCATTACCGATTTGGGCTACCGTCTCACTTTTGATATTAAAGACCTGCTTGCAGCAGGCCCTTCTGCCCCGGTTAGCGATTACCAGAATTTTTATACCGCCCGCCAAATACTTCACAACGCCCCTTTAACCATCAACGACTATCGCAAATTGCTGATGGATGTGGTAATTGAAGAAACTGTTGACGGTACTACCGAACTACTGGGCATTAAAAACGCTTGGCTGGAAGTGGCAAGCGACGCTGAGGTGTTGATTTATGTGAACCAGCTGAAACACATACTTGAACACAAGCAAAGCTATGCCGGACAAGAATCGTTTTTTGTAAAAGGTCTGTACGACGTTTTGTTTGAGTTTGATGAATCGGCAGTGTACGGTGATTTGAACGAGAACACCCTAAAAGCTACCTATACTGTGGTTTCTCACCCTGACGACCCAAAAATGGAAGGCGTGCAGTTTCACATGGTTATTGGTTTCCCACGTTGGGATAACAAGCAGGTGAATTTTGCCCAAAACGCATCCATCAAACAACATATTGAGTCGTTCAGTTCTTACGAAGAAGAAGTACCCTCAGGTTATGAAGTTAAACTGACTTGGGAAGCCGGAGGTTTAAAATTAGAAGGCACCAAACTTACTTCGGGCGGAACCGACCCTATTCTAGGTTTAGAGAAGATAGCCAAAGCCATTGACGACTTTATTTTTAAAGGCAGTACTGCTTTGGTGGAAACCTACAAAAAGAAAATAAACGTTATCCGCCGCATACTGGCCGCTGCACAGCGCAAATTACAAGCGCACCGCAACCTGTGCGAAGATTTTTACAGCGAAAATGCCCTTAGGATAGAAGAAATACTATTGTGTGGGGATATTGAAATAACCGCTACCGCCAACCCTACCGAAGTTGCCGCCGCCATATACCACGATGTGGCTCAGTTCCTTTCGCCGCAAGTGTATTTCTACAGTCTGGAAGAAATGCAGGCAAAGGGGTATAACAGCGACGAGATTTTTGACGGCCCTGCCCTTGAACACGGTTTTATAGACCCTGAAGAATTAAGTGCCACTGAGCGGGCAAAGTGCATCCACGCATCAGACATTATACGCATTATAATGGATGTGAAGGTGGACGGAAAACGTCCGGTGATTGCAGTGCGCAACCTGCAAATAGCCAACAAACCGCAAGACAATGCCGATGGCAGTGTTACCGAAAAATCAGTACGTTGGTGCTTAGAACTGGCTTACAACCAATTATACGTCCCCAGATTATCAGAAGAGTTATCAAAACTTACCTTTTATAAAGATACTCTGCCGTTTGGGTATGACGAAGACGAAATGTTTGCGGTATTGGATGAATTGAAATCCACCGACCGCACACGCATACACCCCAACCCAGTGCTGGATATGCCCGTTCCCAAAGGCAAGTGGCGCGAAACGGATGATTATACCGCAGTAGCCGAAGATTTACCGCTTACCTACGGAGTAAATACGGCGGGCTTGAAATTCCCACCGACAGACCCCGAAGCATTGAAAAAGCGGGAAGCACAAGCAAACCAGCTGAAAGGCTTTTTATTGTTTTTTGACCAATTGCTTGAAGGTTACCTGAACCAATTAACGGGCGTAAAAGAGCTGTTCTCAATGAATAAGGGAACAGATACGGACGGTAATCTCATATTTAACAAAACCTACTTTACAGCCCACCCGCTAACGTCGCACCCAAACGACGGGCATCTGATTGCCGACCCAACCACCATTGAGGAAAGTTTGCAAAATGCTGCGGAAACTCCCGCCGAGTTTGAGAAACGTAAAAACAAATTCTTAGACCACTTGCTGGCTCGCTTTTGTGAGCAATTTACCGACTATGCCCTGCTTGCATATAGCATAGATGGCCCAAAAGCAGGCATGGAACTGATAAAGGACAAGTTGGAGTTTTTAAACTTATACCCCGAGATAAGTGCCAATAGAGGCAAAGCCTTCAATGCACACGACGCTGTGATTTGGAACCAGCAAAACGTGAGCGGGTACGAAAAACGCACCTCGTTGCTATCCGGCATTAACGCTCGGCATCCCAATACACTCTTCTTTACTCCCGATGTATTTAAGATTGCCGGTTTAAACTACACCGTACGTAAGACCGCTACTGATATTCCTCTTAAAAACATAAGTGCATTTGCCAATACAGATGCCTTGCTTGAGAACTTGGAAAGCGTTGTAGCCGCAGGTATTTTTAGAAACAACTACAGCATTAGTAAACAAGCAAGTAAGTTTATTTACACCCTGTATGCAGATTTAGAAAAAACGCAACCGCTGGCTATCAGCTATAAAGATTATAATACAACTGCTTTGGCCGAGGCTGATATTGCCGACGCCATTTTATTGTGCACCAACGAGTTTTTACACCAACCGGGGGCTAACCGCAAAAATCTTACCCCTGCTATCAATGCTTACATTACTTCAACCGTGAGTGCGGATATGGTGACCGACCCTCCGCAATACATTATCAGTTACAAATTATATAAAAAGCCGTTTGCCTTTACCAACGCCAACCTGCTAATGACAGGCGAGTTGCACGGCGAAGCCCTTAAAGGAGATTCACAGGCTACTGTACTTCAAAAAGGTGAAGACAATAAGATAAACAAACTTTGGCAATTGCTCCGGTTCGCATCGGATGAAGATAACTACGGTTTCACTCCCGATGCTCCGCCGTATAGCAGCAACTATTACTTTATCCTAAACGACCACAACGGCGCCATAGGAAAGAGCTACGCCAAAGATTTTAACGCTCCGTTAGCCGCAGCCATTGAAAACTATCCCCAAGCAAGCGTTACCATTGCAGCTTCGGCAGCCAATAACGGCACACACAAAGTAACCAACGCAAAATCAAAAGGGCCTTTTATAGAAATCACCATTAATAAAACCCTTAGCGCTACCTCGCCGTTGGGGGTTGTTACGTTTGAGCAAAGCTATACAGCCGCATTAACCAAAACAGGCAACTGCCTGATAGTAACCGGACAGAACCTCACACAAAACATATACAACAACACCTCTATTGTATTTAAAAACCAAAACGGCGGTGCAGAAACCACCTATACCATCACAGGCATAAAGCACAGCGGAGGAAATACCGAAATTAAAGTTGCTGAAAAAATTTCAGCAAATGCAAGCGGCACAATCCTATACAATCTAGTTTTTGATATTAAAAAAGTAAGCGGTAAAGTGCTTACCATACGTGGCGGACGAGACATTGCCGCTGTGGAAGACTGCGTGAAAACCTTACAAGACATTTTGCTGGAACGCGAAGGAATGCACCTAACCGAACACGTTTTGCTTCGCCCGCGTTACTCTACCCAAAAAACACCACCCGATGCGTTTGATGATACCCTGATGGGTATAAACACCGATGCCGATTGTGAGGAATGCAAAATAGCCGATACCTACAGCTTTGTAATGAGTGTGGTCATGCCCTACTGGCCTCAACGTTTCAGAAATATTTACCTGCGCGGTTTTATGGAAAAAACCATGCGTATTGAGGCTCCTGCCCACTTGGCCATGAACATTTGCTGGATAAACCCCGAGCAAATGGCAGAATACGAACTACGCTACAAAGAATGGCTGATAGCCCTAAACACCCTGCGCCATAGCGGCAACCCCAACGATGCCGCATTGAAAAACAAACTAAAAACTGCATTAACCCACCTTATTGAAATAATAGAAAAGCTACGCACCATTTACCCCGAAGGCCGCCTACACAGCTGCGACGAAAGCGGATCAGACACCTTTAAGGGCGCAATAGTGCTAAACAATACCATGCTTGGTACCATGTAAACCCATAAAAGAAAAAATGCGTTATGGCCACAATAAATAAATACCCGGTTTTTGAGAATAACCAAGTACTTACCGCCGACCAACTAAACTCGGTACGGGCGTACTTGGACGAGCAAACCCGCATTACACGCACCTACCTGATAGGCACGGGCATTGTTTGCGGTTTGGCAGTTACCATGCAAAAGGCGCAAAACAGGATACATATTTCAAAAGGTACGGGGGTAACCTCTGAAGGTTTTTTGATTTCGCTGGGCGATTGTAACCTTGAGTATTACAGAAGCTACGCCCTGCCCGAAGGCACATCGTACCCGCATTTTGTGCAAACCGGCAACCAAATTTATCCAATGCTTGAGCTGCTTACAAGTGCATACAGTAGTGAACCAAATGTGTCGCCGCTAAGCCTGCTTACAGATGCCCATTGGCAAAACTATGTAGTGGTATTGTATTTAGAGGAGTACGACAAAGACCTTAAATCGTGTTTGGGCAAAAGCTGTGACGAAATTGGTATTGAACGCATTTTTACCGTTCGTAAGCTGCTTATTTCAAAAACCCATTTAACCGAAATAAACAACACGGTTAATCCCAACTTAGCCCTTAACAAACAAGAGCCTATCTTTTTAAAGCAGTTTGATTTGGAGCGGCTGCCTATGCTACGTGCCATGTTAAACGCTCAAAAAGCAGGCAATGCAGGAGAGGTAATATGGGAATACCTAAGTGTTTCAATGATGATGATAAAAGGCATAATGGAGGCCTGTTACAATGCCTACGATGCATTTCATCTACTGCTGCAAAAAAGCATTCCAAATAACCCGATTACGGATTACGACCTTGCCAATTGGGAATCCAAATACCAGGAATTGATTGATAAATATTTGCTCGGCAAATTCGGCGTGCAGTATTTCTATGACTTCCTGCTCGACTTAACATTGGCTTATAATGAGTTTTGCTGTGCCGCATCGCACCTTAACAACCAGTGCATACCCAACGAGAAATCATTCCCCATGCACCTGATGCTGGGCGAAATATCTTGCCCGTTATCTCCCCTGCGCCAGCACTTTGTTAGTGCTCCCATCATCAACGAGCAAAAAGAACAAAACGAAAAAGTAAGCACCCTGTATAAACGCATTATTGCTATGTTATACAGCTTTGATGCTGACTTAGACAGTTTAACCAAAGAAAAAGAAATACTGATAACCCCCTCAAAAGAAAAAAGCACACGCTTGGGGCTACGGGCCATCCCTGTATATTATAATCTTAAAAACGCCACCCCTTATGGTTTTTCATTGGCTGATGTTTGGGACGAAGAATTGTGCTTACCCTGCCGCAAACTACCGGTACATGTAACCAGTTATCACACACAAGAGCACATCACTGAGCAGGATTATCCTAAAAGCCCTCACGAAACACCGCTGTATTACAACATCAACGACTATCCCTTTTTGCGCATTGAAGGCCATATAGGCCAGCATGAAAGTGATGCCAGAAGCATGCTGGGTAAAATTGCCCGCATGTTTAACCTTGATTTTAAAACCATCACTTTATTTGTGGGTGAAGGTGGAGACGTTAAAAAAATACGTTGTGTATTCTCGGATCTTGAAACGGATTACGCCATTTGGCGCAATAAAATGCGGTTTGTGCTAACCAACCTTATAAAAGGCATAAAAACCCTTGAAAATATAAGCGGTATAGGCAATGCCATGAAAAAGGAAAGCGACTACTTTGATAAGCTGAAAAAAGAAGAGGAGCTTAAAAAAGAAACCGCTAACCCCCAAGCCAGTGAAGCTGCCAACGAGGGATATTATTATAAAGCCGGCTTTGAGACTAAGGTGGAGACCGAAGCAAAACCATCATCCAGTTCCAAATGGGCCGATTATGCCAAACGTGCTGTTGAATTTAAAGTTGAAAAAGGCGACAAACAGCCTACAAGTGATGAGGAAGAAATAAGCAAGCGTATCTCGACAATCCGTGAATGTATAAAATCACTGATTGCAGCCATGCCCGGAGACCTTGAACAATTTGATTTTGAACGCTGGTGCGATGCTTACCGCTGTGCCCTTAACAAATGGGTTGACTTAATGAAGCAACTGGCTGACAAGATAAACGACGAAAACAGCAACGACTCAACCAAAAACGCTTACAGGGCAATAGTTGTAGGGATGCACTTTGCCGATGAGTTCTTAAACTTTATGCTCATTTACCCTTACCTAACCATTGCCACTATAAACGACACCATGGAGCGTAGGCTGGAGGCATTGAGGAAAGAGTTTAACCTGAGCCTTGTATTAAAGCAAAACCCCGGCCTTGAACATACCGCAGGAGTTTACCGTGGACAAACGTTTGTATTGGTTGCTTTTGCAGAACCCGAAAAAGAGGGTAACTATAGAAAAGACTTTAAGGGAAAAGAGTTTAAAGAGGATGTGGTAAAGGGCGAAAAAACGGATTGGCAAGGGATTATTAAGGGCGAGCCTGACCCTATTATCCTTCAGGTGATTGAAGCATACACACAACTGCAAGACAAAGGGTATTACGAAGAGTTTGCAACGGACAACGCAGGACTGGTTTTTGCCGACCTGACCGGAACTGTATGCCATTGCGATCCTTGCAAAGATATTGACGTTGACAACTACAACGTTACCCCCATTGCATTCCCTGTTACTCGTATAATTATCGAGAAGGACAATGAGTTCCCCGAGTTGAGAATACAACTGCTTAACAACGTGTACAACCCTGATGAGTACGAACCTTTCTCGTCGCAAGGTGAGTTTGGAGGAGTGAGTTTTGAAGAAGAAGAATACTTGCCCGAAGACGATAAGTACAGCAAAATACTGGTGTACAAACCAAATGCCGAGAAAATAAAAGAGGCAAAAAGACTGGTATTAATTGATACCCTTAACTATGCCTTTATTAATAAAAATACAGGAGAAACCGTAAGCGAATCAACCATTACCATTTTTATTGGGGTTGAAGAGAAGAAGGAAATAAAATACGGTGCAGTACGCGGTACTATTGATATCATCTCAAACGGTATCCCAAGATTACCATCCCCCACCGAACTTACTTTCAGAGTGGATGGCGTAATTGCCCCTATTGACGGCATTAACACACAATTATACCGCCAATTCTATACTATGAAACTGGCAGCGGGCACAAGAACCATTGAAGTTTCAGTAGCCGGAATGGGTTCACAAAGCAAAACTTTAGAAATAAGCAGTGATGAAGGTGTAATCGCTGAAGCAAACTTTGTTTTCGGGAAATAAGTATGCTGTAAATGGCCACTCAAAACAACCATATCATAAACAAGCAAACCCTCAAAATACAAGTGGGTGATATGGCTGCGGCTACCACAGTAAACCAAAGTCTTCAACAATGGCTTCAGGCAGAGATGCCGCGTGTGCTGAATGACCTGCTTGACAGCTATGCTGGCGATGAAACAGTGTATATCGATCGCTTAGAGCTATCCCTTGATTTTAAAAACATCAGTGATTTTAAATCCCGTTTTATCAGCGAGTTTAAACAGCAGTTGCAAAAGCAACTAACACGGCGGCTCACATCCTCACACAGCCATGCATCAAACACTGTTTTGCCAGTGCAAAAAGCCAATGCAGGCAAAAGCAGTTGGGAAACCCTGCTGTTTTATTTGCAAAACGGCACCTTCCCGTGGTGGTATAACGATGAAAACCACACAAGGTTGTTGCAAGATGTGTTTGACCAATGGGAGAATACCGTACAACAAAAAAGTGATGCGGCTAAACAGGTAAAACAATTACTGTTACAGCCCTTATATTTTCAGCGGTTTGTGGAGCTAACACCTCAAAACAGCTTTAAAAGGCTTGTCACAGTTCTTGGCGGTGAAGATGCCACACAGCTGTTACAATTGGTGAATAAGTTGGTTACTACCGGCATAGCAAAAAATGTATATTGGTGTATAAGTTGGGTGTGTTTCCCGCTATGGGTTACTCACATAAAAAATCAACCTCAAACCTTAGAAACAATTACATCTGCTATGTCGTATTGGTTACAACAAACCCAACACCATCACCCCATTTTACAGCAAAATGCTATTACGTTTTTGCAGCAAGAAGCCGTTACCCCAATCGATGCAAAAACATCAGGCACAAACGTTACGATACTACAAACGGCTGCCTATTCGCTACTTCGCACCATAACAGCCCAACAAGCTGTGAATGACGGTGAACCAAAAGACGGCGGCAATGATGCTGCCCCTACTAAAAACGGCTCATCACCCAAAAAGACTGCAGCTAAAACACTCTCCACTAAAGGGGATAAAGTAAGTGCAGATGCAAAACCGAATAACAAGACTTTTACCGAAGGCATAAGAGTTCAGAACTCGGGCTTGGTACTGATATGGCCCTACTTGGGCAGGTTGTTTGAAACTACAGGTTACCTTACTGACGGTGTATTTACGGATGTTGCAGCACAACACAAAGCGGTTTTGTTGCTGCACTACCTTGTGTATAAACAACTGCCCGAAGATGAAAGCCTACTGGTGCTTGCCAAAATACTTTGCGGAATGCACCCTGCTGAAACTGTATCAGTAAAAGGCGAGATTGACGAAAAGTGGGATGAAATCAGAACTGAACTGTGGAATGCCGTAAGAAATAACTGGGATAAACTAAAAAACACATCAATAGAGGGGTTGATTGAATCTTTTGTGATAAGAGAAGGGATACTGAAAAGTGCCCCGGCCACCTGGCAACTTACTGTTGAAAGAAAAACAATTGATGTTTTAATGAGTTCGCTACCTTGGCCTATATCTGTAATTAAACTAAAATGGAGCAAAGAATTACTGACAGTAGCATGGTAGAAACCACCCCCGCAGGCACAATTGCCTACACAATAGCCAATGAATTGCGTTGGCTATCAGCGGTATTGGACACACGCGCACGTTTAAACTTTGGAAGCGATGCGGGAGACATTACCAACATTTATGAGGTAGAGCCACCCAAATTAAGTGGAGACAATGGGTCGCCATATTCACGCTATGTCAATGATTTTGAATTGGGATTTAGCGAACGTCTTTTATTGGCGTTGTCAATGGCTCCCCACATAAGCCCTGAATTGCTGGATGTTTTCTTGATTACCAACCAAAACACAGGGCAAGTGTTTTCAGAGTTCGGCGGAAAAAAGGGCAAAACCGCCAACGGCTTTTTGCCCACCTTTGAAACCTTCTTATTTATTATCGCAGGACAAGATGCTGAATCGAGGTTTACTTATGTAAAACACTTTGGACCATCGCACTTTTTTTGGACAAACAGTGTATTAGAAAGCGATAGTGTTGACCCTTCAGAGCCTTACACTTCCTTCCCTATCACCATCACACACAACTATTTGGAGTATTTTACACTAGGCACTAAAAGCAAGCCCCGTTACGGAGTTGATTTTCCTGCCAAGCTACTTAATACCCCTTTAGAATGGGATGATTTGGTGCTTGAACAAGATACCATGGAAGGGGTTGAGTACATACAAACATGGGTGCAACACAACCACACTCTTGTTGAAGACTGGGGCATGAATAAACATCTGCGTCCCGGTTTCAGAGCCTTGTTTTACGGCCCGCCCGGTACAGGAAAAACCCTTACAGCTTCCGTTTTGGGTAAACAGGCAGGCTTAGATGTGTATAGGATTGACTTATCAAAAATTATCTCAAAATACATTGGAGAAACGGCTAAGAACTTAGCGCGTATTTTTGATGAAGCCGAGAAAAATCAATGGATTTTGTTTTTTGACGAAGCCGATTCGCTGTTTGGCAAACGTACCCAAATAAACGACTCGCACGACCGATATGCCAATCAAGAGATTTCGTTTTTGTTGCAACGGCTTGAAGATTATGCAGGATTAACCATTTTGGCCACCAACCTGCGCAGCAATATCGACGAAGCCTTTGCCCGTCGATTTCAAAGCATTATCCACTTCCCTATTCCCGATGCTGAACACCGCTATAAACTTTGGAAACAAGGCTTTTCAGACATTGTTACATTTGATGACAACGTTGATTTTAAGCAAATAGCCTCAAAATACGAGATGAGCGGCGGAGTAATAATGAACGTAATTCAGTACGCTTCATTAATGGCACTGAGACGCGGAGGCTCCATCATTCGCAACGCAGATATTTTAAACGGAATTAAGTTAGAATATAAAAAATACGGACGTACTATGTAGCAAACACCTTCCTCTATCATGTCAGTCGCATTAGCATATAGCCCCAAGCCCGAAAAGCCTTCAACCCGTTTGCAGGCAAAACTTCGTGTGGGCGGTGTAAACGACCGCGAAGAAAAAGAAGCGGACGCCGTTGCCGATAAGGTGATGCGGATGCCCATGTGCGGCAACCCCAAGGCAAGCACCATCAGCATGATGCCCGCCATCAGCCGCAAATGCACTGATTGTGAAAAAGAAGAAAAAGTAAACCGCAAGGAAGAGGAAGAAAAAGTTAGCAGGAAAGAACAAGAAGAGGAAGTACAACGCAAAGAAGAAGAGAAAGAACCCATACAGCGCAAAGCATCAGTCGCTACCAAAGATGAGCAACCCGGCACCGAAGAGCTGAAAATACAAACCAAAGGTGCAGCCTTACCCAACGGAGGTTTTGCCTCTTCAAAACTATCGTCATCCATCCAAAGTACAAGGGGCGGAGGCTCTCCCCTACCGCGCAGTATTAGCAGTGAAATGGGCTCAAAAATCGGAGCCGATTTCAGTAATGTAAAAGTGCATACCGGCTCTTATGCTCAAAACTTTAACAAAGGTTTAGGTGCAAGAGCATTTACTGTAGGTAAAGACATTTATTTCAATTCAGGCGAGTATAATCCGCATTCAAACAACGGAAAATCGTTGCTTGCGCACGAGTTGACGCACACGGTGCAGCAAGGAGCAGTAGCAAGAAGAGAAACCAACAACGCTGCGCCCGCCACACAGGAAAAAGAACCTGTGGTGCAACGCGGCGTAGGCGATTGGCTTGCCGACCAAGCATGGAGCATTGCCGAGAGTGTTGCCTCGCCTGAGTTTGTGCAAATGCTGCGCGAAATAAACGACAAGGGCATTTTTGGCTTTTTGCGTGAAAAACTTACGGGTGCGCTCAGCAGTATATTTAATACATTCCCCAATGTGGGCGAAGCGGTAACCTTTTTACGCACCGCATTTATCACCATGTACCAAGCGGTACAACCTATTATAACAGCACTTGCCAATGGAGATTGCGCCCCCTTGTTTGCAGCCCTTAACCAACTGAAAACCTACCTAACCACGCTGGCCACTACTGCGTGGGATAAACTGGTAGAGTTTGTACGCCCTATTGGCGACTTTTTCAGTGGTTTGTGGGCTTCGTACGGTGCGCCAGTAATGGATTGGCTGCGAAATACGGCGGGCGAAGTATGGACATGGTTGCAAAACCTTGGTACACGAATATGGAATTGGACACAGCCTATACGTGATTACGGAGCCGCTGCTTGGAACTGGGTGAAAGAGAAACTGGGCATTGGTACTAACGAAGCCGGAGAAGCTAATGAAAACGGAGTAGTTCAATGGCTGGGCAATAAGGTAGGCGAAGTATGGACAGGTATAAAAGATACCCTGCGCCCTGTAATTGAGCCGGTGCAACAAGTGGCGCAAAAGGTACTGGATATTTTACCCCTTAGGGCTATTACCAACCTTAGCGAAACCATACAAGGCTGGATGGCTAATGTAAACAGCATGGCTACCGCCATGGGTGATAACGGTGCCGAAGTAGCCGCCCAACAAGCTACCCTCAGGGATACTATACTGCCTGCGGTTATACAAACTGTAGATACCTTTAAAACAAGACTTAACGAAGCTGGTGCTTGGCTATCAGAAACGGTGGGGGGATTTGCTACCCGTATCGTATCGTTTATCGACGGACTAAGCACCAATACTTGGCTGAGTTTTGCATCATCGCTGCTGAGTTGGTTGCGAGACTCGGTAAACAATCTTACCGATTGGGTGCAAAATACGGTTATCAACCTGTTTGATAGTATAGGAAGAGGCTTGCAATACTTGGTAAGCTTTATACAACCCATACTAAACATGTTGCAGCGGTTAGTAGATACCGTCACCAATCTGATGGGCCGTTTGGGCGATTTTGTTTTAGGGCCGTTGAAGTTGATTCCTGCTTGCATTGTTAACCCTATAAAAACATTCGTAATTGAGCAAATACTGGCGCGCATACCTTTATTCCAACAGCTATTGCAGGTGCGCGACGCTTGGACAAGACTGCAAACCGTGGCAATGACCATTTTGTACCAAGTATTTGTAGATGGAAATATAGCAGGGGCTATATGGACGTTCTTCTGTGAAATGTGCCGCATTTTAGGCATCCCGCCTGATTTGATTGTGGATTTACTACGCAATGCCTCACAAGCCATTATGGATATTTTGCGCAACCCTGTGCAATTCTTCCTCAACCTGTTAGAAGGCTTGAAACAAGGCTTTATCCGTTTCTTTGATAATATACTTACCCACCTTGTAGGAGGTGTAGCCGACTGGCTGTTCGGTCAGATGGAAGGCATGGGTATCACCCGTCCTGCTGATTTAAGCTTCTCGTCAATTTTCACTTTTATACTTCAGATACTAGGCTTGAGTGTCGACCATATTTTTGAGTTACTTGCCCGCCGCATAGGCCCTGAACGCGCTGCCCAATTGCGCCGTGCATTAGAAGTAGCCACAGGAGTTTGGCAGTTTATCCGCGATGTGGTAGAGCGTGGCCCTGCCGCAATTTGGGAACGTATCAGCCAGTTCTTGGATAATCTTTGGAGCGGAGTGATTGATGCAGTGGTAAGCTTTATCAGTACCCGTATTATTGCGCGCGCTACCCAATGGCTACTCAGCTTGCTTGACATTACAGGTATAATGCCTGTTATCAATAGTATCATCGCTATTTATAATGCCATACAAAGCTTTGTTGAGTACTTTGTGCCCATGCTGCGCATAGTGAACAGCTATTTCCAAATGCTGGGCAATATTGCACAGGGGAACTTAGGCCCTGCCGCTGAGTTCTTAGAAGGTATTTTAGCCCGAAGCATACCTATTATCATCGGCTTCCTTGCTAATCAGTTCGGCTTTAACCGCATTGGCGAACACATTCGCGGAGCCATCACTAACGTACGCCTACGAATAGATAATGCCATACTACGAGTTATAGACGGAGCTATACGGGTGGGGGGTGCCATCTTGAACGGACTGAGAAGAGGGGTTGCAGCAGTAAGAGATTGGTGGAGGGCAAGAAAAGAGTTTAGAGAAGGTGGGGAACGGCATTCATTGTACTTCCAAGGTTCGGGACCGGGCGCACAACTTATATTGGCCAGTGAACCTCAGCATATTGGCGGATGGATAACAAGACGGCAAAACGAACTTCAAACTGCAGGACAATTAGACGATGCCAAACGTGCTGCTTTGCGAACAATGAGAACATTATCTGAAGAGATGCGCGCCATTACTAACAGAGCAAGCACCGACCCTAATCCAAGAACTGCGGAACAAATAATGAACGACATGGCGGATCAGATTGTAATTATTGGCGTTTCAGCCTCAGCAGCTACACATCTGGTACCCCGCATGGCATTCTCCGCAGGGTTTAATAACACCCCGGCACGTAGTAGCAGAAATGTGAGGTTTTTATATCGCGATCACAATAATCACGAAGAAGGGGGCGAACCTAATCCAAGTAGAAATCTTACCGCAGCGTTTGCCAAACTAAGACCGTTGGGATTGGCAAGCGGAAGCACCAGGTGGGTTCGTGCACACCTATTAAATGGAAATTTAGGCGGAAAACCTACTGATTCTAACCTTGTACCGATGCCTGGAAGTGATAATACAAGTATGGAGTCAGGGTTTGAAGAGGGAATGAAGCGAGCTTATGATGCCGACCCTAAAAAAGTATTATGGCAGGACATTGACATTACCCCTGATACTGACCCTGATTTTATTAGTGCGGTTACTTTTAAATGGGGGTATATGGACTGGAATGCATCTACAAGCAGGTGGGAAAAGAATAATTCTTCTCAGGGTGATTATACTGTTTCAAATATCGGACTTCCTGCTCCGGTTGGCCCCGGCCCACTATCCATAAGTGGCTTAAGGAGTTCAGGGGCAATCAACGACTTACAAATAAGGGCATTTTCAATTCAAACTACACTCTTTAGAAATGTTGCTATGGGAATACTTATGGCACCTGCAGGTACGCCACTTGCAAATGAAACCGACCTGTTAAACTTTGTAAACTCAAACTGGGCTACCGATACGCCAGGCAGAAGAAATAATTACAGAAAAAACATTCAAGATGCTCAGGCCGCTGGTAAGATAGTTTATTAATAACCAACGAATCCTGCCATTGATTCCCAAGTCGTGTTTTGTTTGATATGGCTCACCCATTTAGGGTCAGTAACAGTTAATTCAAATTCTGCATAAGGCACTTTATCCAAATCTTTCCAAAATTTCTGGTATTGGCTGTCTTCCAATGCAAATACACTTTCATCTACGGGGTAGTTTTTTGCATCAATCAACCATACGTCCTCCACGTACAAATGTGCATTATTAATAACCCACTCAGCATCTGTTAAGTCGTTACGGTTTAAACTAAGAATTTCACCTGTATTTTTTTCTTTTGCAGCGTCGTACAATGCTTGCAAAAAATAATAGGGTTGCTCTATAAACGTATCAAGTTCTGGGTCAATTATCCAAACTCCCAACTGTAATTTATTTTCGGTCTTGGTAAGACATTTAAGTTTTATTGAAGCCATATTATTACTATTTCACCTTCCTTCTAAAATTCAAGGTATTATCGTTGCGGATGTATGATGAAAAGGCGCTGTACACAAAGAAAGTACCCAGCCATAAACCCCAAGCAGTCCAACCGCTAATGCCTAAATACCCATCTAAATTCCATGTGGCAATAAACAGCAGTATAAAAATGGGCAGGCTGTAAAACCAACTCACGCGGGGTTGTATTCCGCGTCCGCCTTGCAGCTTCACCATATTGTGCCTGGTTTGGGGTAATTGCGGATAGTTTTCTTCCAACTTCAATCCCTCGGTAAACGCAGCATCCAACAAGCGGTGGTAAAGTCCTATGTCAATATTCCAAAGAGTCACCATTCCCACAGAACCCGCATAGCCGAGTAACGCAATCAAAAGTTCCTGCGGATAGGGCAAACTGTTGGCATTAGTGAGCACAAAACCGGCTCCGCTAAAGGTAGCCAGCAGCCACCCCGATGCAAACTTCCTATACTCAGTACATAGCGTATTGAAGTGCTTTTCTTGGTCGGTTAATGTATTATTTGCGGCAATAATTTCTTGCCATTCAGCATTTTCCATACAATCAAAAGATATAAAGTGTACTAACTTATAATTTAGGCAATACTACTTTCCTAGTAGATTCGAGCTTGCCATCCAAATACAACACAATTTTATATTCGCCCGCTGGCAATTCGGCATTACTCAACACAATTA
The DNA here is from genome assembly GCA_008933805.1 of Bacteroidota bacterium. Classification (NCBI taxonomy): domain Bacteria; kingdom Pseudomonadati; phylum Bacteroidota; species Bacteroidota bacterium. The sequence continues at coordinate 412,056 of WBUH01000001.1, read as the reverse complement.
CATACGAGTGATAGCCTATCGTCATTTGTTCGTCCTTCAACACCTGCTTCACCACCTTTCCTTTCTTGTCATACACCGTTAACGTTGCCTTCTGCACTTTTGATGAACCCCACTCTACCGTTTCATTCATCTTAGTTACCAGTTTTCCGTCTTTGTATTCAGGTAAAGGTTGTCCGGTAGCTTTGCAAACATAGCGTTGCAGTATCCCCCTTTCAGTGGTGTCTTTGCCGTTCACATAACTCACGTCCAAATTATCACTAACTCCCCACACGGCGTATTGGCCGGTGCTGTCAAAGTACTTTTTCTCATTAATCAACTGGGCAACACCCATCAAATAGCCTGTGCTAAGTCCCCCTACACTAAAGCTTTTATCTTTAGTAGGCGGGGCATCAAACATTTGCATACACATGGCATTTATGTATTCCTTTATTTGCCCGCGGGCTTTCATCAAAAACGTGCGGTTTTCAGTTACAATCATGGTTTGCACAGTACTGTCGGCAGGCACCAATTGTTGCCCAACTTCAAGCTTCACATTAAACACAGTATTGGTACTATTAATCAGCTTTAGCAACATACACTTTCCGTAGGTGTTGCCGCTATTGGGCTGCATCACATCAGCCCCCTTAATCTCGGCCTTAACCATCTTTTTGGCAATGGCATCAGTAAGTGTATATGTAGCTGTATCAGCTGAAAAACAAGTGGTAACGGAAATAAAACAAAACAGTAGTGTGTAAATGTGTTTCATGTATATCAATTGCTGTGGTTAACAAATATACTGTGAAACCTCTTAAAAAAAATGGCCTAATGGTTAGCTAAAATAGCTTTGTGTTGAGATTACTTTAATCGAAGTGAAACCTTGCTCACCGATGAGTTGAATTGAAACTTTGCATCGTCAAATGAAGGCGGCCCGAACGTACCTCGAGCATTGTTAGAAAAACCGTACACCTCGGTAGGTACGCCAAACATTCCTTTGTCTAATTGGCCGTTGCGGTTCTCATCATGAAAGGCGGATATGGCATACGTTCCGTGCGGTAAATCCGGAATTTCGACAGTTACAGTAGTACCGCTCACGGATACTATTTTACCCATGTAAACGGTATTCTTTTCGCTAAAACCGTCTGCCTTGTTATAGATACCAATTTGCACGTCGCCGCGCACTTCTTTTACGCCGCTAACTTCAATCACCAATTTGCCTTTTTTTTCGTTGGCAGGCATCATGCTAAGTATTCCTATAAGTATGTTTATAAACATGGTATCATCTTAACTCTTCAAATCTTAAAAATGTTTTTCTAAAACAGAATTTATTTGAACTTATTGTGTAAAATTGCTTTGAATTGGCAAAGAGAAACCTGACATACCCTACTGAACAATTGCTGGTAGAAGCTATGCAGCTTGGTAAACAAGATGCGTATTCGCAGCTATACGACCAATATAGCAATACTTTATACGGTGTTGTGTGCAAGGTGATAAAAAACGATGAATTTGCCGCAGATGTGCTGCAAGACAGTTTTGTAAAAGTTTGGAAAAATATAAGCGGGTACAATCCCCAAAAATCCTCACTGTTTACTTGGCTACTAAACATTACCCGCAATACGGCTATTGATTTTATACGGTCGAAAAACTACAGAGCAGGACAAGAAAACCAAAGCCTTGATGATTCCGTAAGTATTCTTGAAAATAAAGAAGCTGATTCTATTAATGTTAATACGATAGGCATAAAAGAAAAAGCCCTTGCTATTGACGAAAAGTACAGCGTTTTGATTGAGAAACTTTATTTTGAAGGGTACACACAAGAAGAGGTTTCAAAAGAGCTTGGCATACCGCTTGGCACAGTAAAAACCCGTGTGCGTGCCGCAATGATTGAACTAAAACGGATTTTAAAATTTTTACTGCTGTGGACATTACTGAAATCATAAATAGCGGATTACTTGAACTGTATGTATTGGGGCTTACCAATGCAGAAGAAACCAAGCAGGTAGATGAATGGCGCGCCCAGTACACTGAAGTGAATGCTGAAATTGCTACCATTGAAGGAATTGTGCAAAGCTATGTGCAGCAGTACGATAAAACCCCTCCTGCCGATTTAAAAGAAAAAATACTTGCCCGCTTATCAGAAGAAAAAGGAATCAATATTCCCCGCAGGGCTACTATACAAAGCCGTTGGACACAATACGGCATGGTGGCCTCAATAGCTTTGCTAGTTGGTAGTGTGGTGCTAAATGTGGTGTATTACGGCCGTTGGCAAGATAGCCAACGACAAGTGGCAAGACTTGAAAGCGAAAAACAAGAATTGTTTGCCCAAAACCAAAGCCAAAGCACAGCCCTTAGCTCTGCTGAAGGTGAATTGGGAGTTTTGAAAAGCCCTACCCTTAAAATGGTAACGTTGGCAAGCGTAAAACCCAATGTGCCTGCACAAGTTACCGTGTATTGGGATACTGCTAAAAACAATGTATTTGTAAACATTAATAACCTACCCCCTGCCCCTGCCGATAAGCAATACCAGTTGTGGGCGTTGGTGGACGGTGTGCCTGTAGATGCCGGTGTAATGGAACTGAACATTACAGCCCTGCAACAATTGAAGCAAATAAACAAAGCGCAGGCTTTTGCCATTACGCTTGAAAAACGTGGTGGAGCGGTGAGCCCAACACTTGAAGAAATGATTGTACTGGGAACAGTTAAAGTATAAAAAGTCCGGAAATAAACGGATTCTTCCTAAAACAAAGAGCGGGACGACATGATGTTGTCCCGCTTTTTTATTTCTAAAGACGCTTTTATGCTGTTCAATCAAAATTATGCAATTCAATCACCGCAAGCCCGTAAAATCTATATATTCGCATTTTAGATATTGACGGATGACATTACAAATAGCCGACAGGGTTAATTCATTTGCCGAATCGCAAACGCTGGGCATGGCCAAACTTGGCCGCGAGTTGGCCTCCAAAGGCCATAAGGTAATTAACCTTAGTTTGGGTGAGCCTGATTTTGACACTCCCCTACATATTAAAGAAGCTGCAATACAAGCCATTCACGATAATTATACGCACTACACCCCCGTGGCAGGTTTTATCGACCTCCGTGAGGCGGTGTGTTCCAAGTTCAGCCGCGAGAATAATTTAACCTTTACCCCCGACCAAGTAGTTGTTTCTACCGGGGCTAAACAATCGCTGATGAACGTGGTGCTATCCATCGTTAATCCCGGCGACGAAGTAGTAATCCCTGCCCCTTTTTGGGTGAGTTATGCATCAATGGTTGAGTTTGCCGGCGGCAAACCAGTATTGATTTATGCAGGCATAGAACAAGATTTTAAGGTAACAGCTGAGCAAATTGAAGCCCACATTACCCCAAAAACAAAACTGATGATGTTTTCATCGCCCTGTAATCCAAGCGGTAGCGTATATAACCGTGCCGAGATGGAAGCCATTGCTGCCATGCTGGATAAATATCCGCAGGTGTATGTGGTGAGCGATGAAATTTACGAACACATAAACTACGTTGGCAAACACGAAAGCCTTGCAAGTTTTGAGAACCTTAGCAACCGTGCTATTGTGGTAAACGGCGTATCAAAAGCGTTTGCCATGACAGGCTGGCGTATTGGTTACATTGGGGCACCAAAACCCATTGCAGCCGCCTGTGAGAAATTACAAGGGCAGTTTACATCGGGTACCAACTCAATTGCGCAACGCGCGGCAATCGCTGCTCTTTCGCAATCTATTGAGCCTACCCGCCAAATGTGCAACACGTTTCATCAACGCCGTAACCTGGTACTTGAGTTGATGAAAAACATACCGGGCTTTAAATGCAATGTGCCCGACGGCGCATTTTACGTATTTCCCGAAGTGAGCGATTATTTCGGTACGAAGTATGAAAACACTAACATACAAACTGCTACCGATTTAAGTTTGTTTATCCTTGAGCATGCGCACGTAACCACTGTTACAGGCGAAGCTTTTGGCAGCAATAATAACCTTCGCCTTTCGTATGCGGCAGGCGAAGCTGATTTAAAAGAAGCATTTACCAAAATTGAACAAGCACTGGCTAAATTGAAATGAGTGTTGATTTTAACCGCCTGTTTGAAGATTTTAACCGCCTAAAAGTTCTGATTGTAGGCGATGTGATGATTGATGCCTACATAGTAGGTAAAGTAGAGCGTATTTCGCCCGAGGCTCCTGTGCCCGTAGTATCGGTAACGGGAAAAGAACAACGTTTGGGCGGAGCGGCCAACGTGGCACTAAATGTAAGGGCATTGGGAGCACAACCCTATATGTGCTCGGTAATTGGTGATGATGAAGGCGGATTTGAGATAAAAAAACTGTTTACCCAAGCCGGAATCAACCACGACGGACTGGTAGCCTCTCCCAGCAGGCCTACCACAGTTAAAACCCGTATTATTGGCAACAATGCTCAAATGCTGCGCATTGATGAGGAAATAACCACACCTGTTACCACCGCTGAAAGTAATCAGTTGGTTGCGGCTATTGGGGAGTTATTGCCGCAAATGGACGTTGTAATTTTTGAGGATTACGATAAAGGTGTTCTTACGGCTGAAAACATCAAAGAAATTATTGCCTTAGCTCAACAGCATAATATTCCTACCATTGTTGACCCTAAAAAGGTAAACTTTGCCCATTATAAACAGGCTACATTGTTCAAACCCAACTTAAAAGAAATAAAAGAGGGGTTAAAAACCGATGAAAACCTGAAAGACCTTGCGAAGTTAAAAGAGGCCATCGCCCAACTGAAACAGCTATTAAACAACCCGATGGTAATGGTTACCCTTAGTGAATTAGGCGTAATGATAACCGACCATACCGACTACCACCACATACCTGCCCATGTGCGCAATATTGCCGATGTGAGCGGCGCAGGTGATACAGTGGTGAGTGTAGCTGCACTTTGTTTGGCTTTGAACACTGATATGAAAACCACAGCGTTTTTATCAAACATTGCAGGAGGATTGGTATGCGAAAAAGTGGGGGTAGTTCCTATTGAGAAAGACCTTTTACTGCACGAAGCCATCAGACTTTATAATTAAGTTTTACCACTATGGTAAAAGATACCGTTAAGCATTTCATCTTTGAAAACCGCAAGCTAATTCAAAACATACTGCGGGTTTTATTAGTATTGGTTTCAATATTGGTAATAGGTACTACGGTATATTACCACGGCTTTCCGCACCCGCAAGAAACCCGTGATTTATTGCTAACGGTAAACAAGCTGTTCTTCTTAGTCTTTATACTTAACTACACGGTAAAGGTCATTATTGCACAGCAGCCAAAGGCTTTTTTGCGGCAAACGTGGCTCGAAGCATTTTTGCTGATGCTGGTTATTTATGACGGTATCAGCTATTATGTGTTTGAGTTCCCTATCATCAATGCGCTTTTTTCATACTTGCGCATCGACCCGATGAGCACCAAGTACGCCTTCTTTATCCAGTTTTTTCTGATACTGCTGGTAATCATAGAGTTTATTAAATCTACCCGCGATTTTGGTAAAATCCCGCTAAAACCGGGAGCACTGTTTGTGTGGTCGTTTGTAATACTTATTTTGGGCGGAGCCGGACTTTTGTGCCTCCCTTCTATTAACACCACCGGCACCAGCATGCGTTTTATTGATGCACTGTTCACCTCGGCCAGTGCTTCTTGTGTAACGGGTTTAACTGTAGCAGATACCGCTACCTATTTTAACTTTAAGGGTCAGATACTTATTCTGATGCTTATACAATTAGGCGGCTTGGGTATTATCACTTTTGCCACCTACTTTGCTACGTTCTACAAAAAAGGGGTAGGTATTAAGCACCAATATGCTTTGCAGCAAATGCTTGATACCGACTCATTGATAGGTTCTTACGGCTTAATACGCAAGATATTTGTTTATACCATCGCCATTGAAGCCATATCGGCAACCTGCCTGTACATGCTTTGGAACAATTATCCTTTTGCATCCAGTGGCGATAAAGTGTTTTCATCCATTTTCCATGCGATTTCAGCATTCTGTAATGCCGGTTTTTCGTTATTCACCAACAACTTATACGAACCGGGCGTTAGCGATAAATACATTTTACACTTGGTAGTTGCTGCCACCGTTTTCTTTGGCTCGCTGGGCTTCCCTGCCATGCGCGATATGTTTGAAGTGGATAACCTTCGCAAACGCCTTAAAATGCCTTGGAAAAAGTGGAAACTAAGTACCCAAATAGCTTTTTATACCAGTATTGCATTGGTTGTTTTTGGTGCTATTTGCTTTTACTTTTTAGAGAAAAACAATGCAATAAAGGGCATGGAGCTTTTTCCAGCAATGGTAGCCTCGGTATTTCAATCCACCATCACACGTACCGCGGGTTTCAATACTGTTGACATGAGTATTTTAGGCACTCCCATCCTCATTATATTTATCTTCTTAATGTTTGTGGGTGCTTCATCAGGCTCTACAGGTGGTGGTATAAAAACCAGTACGTTTGTAGTGATTTTTGCTTCGATGTGGGCTACTATACGCGGTAAAAAGATGATTACACTTGGCAGACGCACTATTTCGCACGACTTGATTTATAAGGCATTTGCCATTTTTGTGTTCTCGGCTACGTATGTGTTTGTTTGTACATTTATACTAAGCATTACCGAACCCGGCACCCCTATCATACGATTGTTGTTTGAAGAAGTATCTGCGTTTGCAACCGTTGGACTTAGTACGGGCATAACTGCCTCGCTTTCCGATGCCAGCAAAATAGTATTGATTATCAGTATGTTTGTGGGCCGCGTAGGTATATTAACTCTTGCATTTGCATTAAGTAAAGAAGTGGAAACCAACGCCTTCAAATACCCCAACTCACACATTATGATAGGCTAGTCCTGTGTATTTACAGGCAATGCTTATTGTATTTCATCGTTAACAGCATTTATATTTTCTTGCCTTGTCATGTGTTGGGTCACCAACTCACCTTGGGCGTTTTGCTCCTTTAAACTCCATTTATCGGTAACGGTAGTTTCAAGCCACACCTTCCCTGATTTTCTAAAAACCTGTATGTTCAATCCGTAGTTATCGCTAAATGCCCGCTCTAAATCAGCAACGGCCATCATCGGGTCAATTTCAATCAACCCGCTGTTATGCTTGCTCCTACACTCACCCAACGTTCTATTCTCTGAGGTAATCTGCATTTTAGGCGAGCCTTCGCCCAAATGGTGGGGTTTGCTGAAAAACTCAATTTTCAGGTAAGGAAACAACAAGTTAAACTCCTCTTTTATATGCTGTATCCTAGTAGTATCGTTTATAGTAATTACCATCTTAGTATTCTTTATACTCCTTGTGTTTCCTTAAAAAATAAGGCAATCATTACCCAATTGTATGGGCTACAATACAAAGTTAAAATGGCTTTAGCTGCCTAACTATGATAAATATCAGCCGTCAGCATTGAGAATAATCAATCTTTTGCCTGAAGGGTCAGTTCTTTAATGCAGCCAGCTTGTCTAAATTCAGAATATCAATTTTGCCGGCTTTGATTGCTATCAGGTTTTCATCCTTAAAATCACTTAGAGTTCGGATAGCTGTTTCTTGCGATGTACCTACAATACCGGCTAAATCTTCGCGAGAAAGATTGATACTGAAATGCTCTTCGTTATTGGTGTTATAGCGGTGGTAAATGGCCACCAAAGCCTCGGCCACCCGTTTGCGTACCGAGTTATACGCCAGCTTTAATAAACGTTCTTCTTTCTCTTGCAAACTGCCTGACAGCATTCTTATAAACTTACGCGCCACGCCGCTATTGTTGGTAAGCAGCGAAAAGAAATCATCCTTAGGTATCAGGTATATTTCAGCATCTTCTAAGGCTGATGCAGTATCAGCATATTTACTGTCTTCAAGTAAAGGCAGGTATCCAAAAAAATCACCTGCACCAAACAACCCTGTTATAAACTCCTTACCGTCATCATTTGTACGGTAGGTTTTCACCTTACCCGAGTTAATAAAGTAAATGCCCTTGGGATAATTGTCTTCGTTGTATATTACTTCCTTCTTCTTGCAACGGCGCAGTTCTTTGTTCTCCGATAGTTTTTTCAAATCTTCAAACTCACGTGCGGTAGAGAAGAAATCCGTAAGCCCGTCAATATTTTTGGTAAACTCTTTTTTAAGCAACTCGCCTTTCTTCAATCGGCTTTCCACCGCGCTCAACAACTCAATATCATCAAAAGGCTTGGTAAGGTAATCATCGGCACCCATTTCCATCCCTTTTCTAAAATCGCTGCGCTCGGCCTTTGCCGTCAAAAATATAAACGGAATGCTTGCCGTTTCTTCGTTTTTAGATAGCAGGTGCAACACACCGTACCCATCTAAAACGGGCATCATAATATCACATATTATTAAGTCGGGCTTTTGTTTATGCACCAACTCAATGCCTTCCTTTCCGTTAACAGCCACAACCGCATTGTATCCTGCTAACTCAAGTATTTCGGCAGTATTTTCGCGTATCAGTTCGTTATCTTCAATTAGTAGTATTGTCTTGCTCATGGCCGTTATGTTTTGGGAATTTTATAATAAAAGTGGTGCCTTTGTTTAATTCGCTGTCTACGTCAATAGTACCGTTCAGCATCTCAACATATTTTAATACAATATTTAACCCAAGGCCCGTGCCTTGTATGTTGGTAACGTTGTGCCCTCTAAAAAACCGCTCAAACAAATGCTTCTGATCTTCAGGCGATATGCCTATACCTTCATCCTTCACTAACAGCGTCAAGCCATTATCATCTGCCGCAGAGGTTACTTGTATTGTGGCTCCTTCGGGTGAAAACTTAATGGCATTTGAAACCAGGTTGAACAGGATGTGCCGTTTGATTTTCTTATCAATCAACAACTCTTCTTCGCCGGTATGAGTGTATGCGATTTTCTGGTCGGTTTTGGCCAATGCCTGCAAGTCATTCACAATGTCCATCGTAAACTCTCTAAACTTAACAAGCTCAGGATTAGCAACCACTTTGCCTTCTTCGAGTTTGCTGATTGATAGCATATCGTTCAAGATATCAGTAAGGCTGTTTACTGATTCTTTGATACGGGCAATGTGTTTCACCTGCTTATCGGGCTCATTCAGTTCCCCATATTTACGTACCAACGAAAGTGAGGACAATATGCCTGCCAGCGGGGTACGAAACTCATGCGAAACCAATGATACAAACCTTGATTTAAGGTCGTTCAGTTTCTTTTCGTTTTGTAAGGCTTCGTGTAATTCTTCTTTGGTTTTTTCTAGCTCACTAATGGCTTCGCGCAAAATCATGGTGCGGTCTTCCACTTGCTTCTCCAACTCAATCGAGTAGTTTTTCAGCTTATCCTCTGCTATTTTACGCAGGGTTATATCCACTATAAACGCAATCACAAAAGTTTCTCCGCCGGAAGTAAACGGACTCAGGCTTATTTCAAGCGGAAACTCACTGTTGTCTTTACGTTTTCCGTTCAAATCAAGGCCGATACCCATTGAACGTGGGTGGGGACCGCCGTAATATTTCTCGCGATTGGCTACGTGGGTACCTCTGTGCCTCATTGGTACCAGCAACTCAACGGGCTTTCCGATAAGCTCACCTTTCTCGTATCCAAAGAGTCTTTCTGTCGCAGGGTTCACTCTGATGATGTCCCCTACACTGTTAGTAACTAAGATACCTTCGGTAGCGTATTCAAACAGGGCTTCTAACCCTTCGGCATTATTCATTTTTTCAATATGGTAGGATGTACGCCCAAACATACGGTTTTTCAGAAAAACTTAATCTTCAAAAATCAACCCGTGCTACCACAAGAAATATGATGAAAATCAGGAAAAGGCGGTATTTATTAAGAAAAGAAGGCTTATTGAGGCTTTTCGCAACACTCCATTTGATTATGAGTATTTATTTTAGGGCTTAAATAAGGTACGCCCAAATTCATTCCCCTTACGATAAACAGTACCGCAACTACTGCCACAAAATAAGGAATGGTTTTAAGGATGGTGGTACGTACGCCTTGCGTTACCCATCTTGAGGTAAAGGATACTGCGAGCATCATGGGTAATGTGCCCAAACCAAACAATGCCATAAACGCAGCCCCTTGCAGTGCATGGGTGGTAGTTGCTGCACCCGCAAGTGCCAGATATACCAACCCGCAAGGCAGCAAACCGTTTATCATACCTACTGCAAACTGAGCCCCCAAGCCGGGCTTGGTTATAAACTTGGCAAACAGTTTTTGTATGCGCTGGCTATAAGCACTTATTGTATTGTTTTTGTCGGACAAACGAATACCCGTAATTTTTACAATGGCGTATAGCAACAACAATACACCGGTAATAATTGAGATGTATTGTTGTATGCCGGCCAATTGCAGGCCTTGTCCAAAAGCGCCTATCAGCAAGCCAATAGTGGCATAGGTAAAAATGCGACCGCTATTATACACCAACCTGCCGGCTACAAACTGCCCCCTGTTTTGACCTACGGGCGCAATAAGGGCAATGGGTCCGCACATACCCAAGCAGTGAAAGCTGCCTAATAATCCTGTTATAAATGCTGTGAGGTATAGCATGGTGGTAGGGTCTTAATCACATTATATTGTTACTTCTTTTTCAAAAAAGTACTGCTTCTCCCCCATTTTCCATTGCAGTTTCACACGCCAGTTGCCCTTTGCCATTTTGCTCAGGGGTATTGATTGCCTGTTGTCTGCATCAGGTTTTAGCGTTTCGGTGAAATCGGTTTTAGCATCCGAAGGACGGAAAAAATACACCTGTCCTTCTATTTTAGTAGCATCTACCTCTTTAGGAAATACAACCTCTAATTGGCTGGTTGTGTAATTTACATTCACTTGCAAGGCATCGCCAAAGGCATCAGCCGCTTTTACTTGCTCAATGTGTTTTTCGTACTCAATACCTTGTTCGTAGTAGTCTTTGGCCACCAAGTCTACTTTGTGGCTCATCATGTTTGCGGCAAGGGTTACTATAAATGTTATAAATGTTACCATGCCAATCACTATTCCGGTTCCCCAGTTCAGTTTCATCGTTGTAATTATTTTTAGGGTTGTTGTTTACTATTCTATCCTTATTGAGCTTGTTCTGTTTTTACAGGGGCTAAAAAGGAGGTTTTAATTTTGTCTATTTCTTTACCGTCGGCCATCACCTTCACATACACCACGTTCTTGTTCTTAGTTATTTTGTCTTTAGGTAACTCAATAAAAAAGGTGCCTTTGTATATCTCTTCCCGTTCCACATTAATTGCTCCGTTGGTAGTACCCACCAAGGTTATTTTTGCCCCGTCGAGATTTTCAAGACTTAACTTTACGGGCACGCCGTGAAAGGTTTTATTCACCAATTCAAAATTGTACAAGTTGGTAACGGTGGTGGCGTTTTCTTGAAACATCTTGCCCGGAGCACGCAATACAGTAGCCTCAATGCTATCGCGGGTAGCCAATAGGAAGATAAATACCCCTGCCAATACCACCAGCAATGCGGTGTATGCCTTCATGCGGGTATTGTAATTAAAGTTTTTACCTGATTTTATACCCTCTAACGATGCGTAACGAATCAGTCCGTGTGGTTTGTTTATCTTATCCATTACACCGTCGCAGGCATCAATACAGGCGGTGCAGTTTACACATTCCAACTGTGTACCGTTGCGTATGTCAATACCTGTGGGGCATACGTCTACGCACAAGCCGCAATCCACACAATCACCTTTTGGGGTGGTATCGCCTTTGCGCAACTTTCCGCGGGGTTCACCGCGCACATCGTCGTAGGCAACTACAATACTATCTTTATCCAATAACACACCTTGCAAGCGTCCGTAAGGGCAAGCCCAGATACACACAAACTCACGCAGTTTGCTAAATACTAAATAAAATACGGCGGTAAAAATCAGTATGGTCACCAAGCCGCCAATGTGGTTAGCAGGGTTATCGATAATAATCTTAAACAACTCATCGCTACCAATTATATAGGCCAAAAAGATATTGCTGATAAAAAACGAAAGGATAAAGAAGATAAGATGCTTTGTTCCCTTCTTTAAAATCTTCTCATTGTTCCAGGGTTGTTCATCAAGTTTGCGTTGTTGGTTGGCATTGCCTTCTATCAGGTTTTCAATCTTGCGGAAAACCATTTCTAAGAAAATGGTTTGAGGGCAAATCCATCCGCAGAAAACGCGACCGTAAACGGCGGTAAAAAGCACAATGAATACAATAAGGGTAAGCATTGCCAAACCAAACAGGATAAAATCCTGAGGCCAAAACGGCACGCTGAATACAATAAATTTACGCTCAAGGATATTAAACAGCATCATGGGCCTGCCATTGATGCGTATGAAGGGTGCTGCCACTAAAAAGGCCAGCAAGAAATACGAAAGGTAAGTACGGTATTTATAGAACTTACCCTTTATTATTTTAGGGTAAATCCATCGGCGGTTGCCTTTATCGCCGGTATTGCCGAGCTGGTTACGAAAATTGTCGGCGGTTTGGGTATCAAAAACTGATGATTTTGACATAAAGGCGGGTTGTTGGGTTGTTGTTTAGGGTTATTGTTGAAAAAGGCCGGGCGCGTAACAACCCTAATGAAATCGCAACCCGGCCAAGCACTTGCATTGCTGCAAGTGAGTATTTTAATCTGCTTATCGCATTGATGTTAAAGTAGTCTTAGCGGTATCTTTTGCTGTTGAGTCAGCAGGGGCGGCAGGAGCTGTTTGCCCTTCCGTCCACTTCTCCCCTTGGGGTTCTTTAGCATTGGCGGGTTTGCTGCCTTGCAGCGATAACACATAACTGGCTATTTGCTGTATTTGTACCGGAGAAAACTCTTTTTTCCAACTCTTCATACCTTTCAGCTCTACACCGTCGGTAATCGTTTTGAATACGTTTTTAACTCCGCCGCCATGTATCCAATATTCGTCGGTAAGGTTAGGAGCTATGTTTGTTCCTTCGGCCTGTTTACCGTGGCAAGCCACACAGTTTTTAGCAAACAACTCCAGTCCCTTGGCTATTCCGTCTTTGTCTGTCAGCAGGGTTACTGTTTCAGCATTAATCTTGTCACCGGCGGTTTTCAGGTACAACTCATAATCTTGCTTTGCTTGTTCCATTTGCGCCACATATTCTGCGTTTTGCAGTTTCCCGCTATCAAGTACATGGTAATTAATCCAGTAAATAACTCCAAACACCACAGTACTGTAGAACAAAACCATAAACCAACGAGGGATGGGGTTATCCAACTCTTGTATGTCATCGTACTGGTGGTCGAGCATTCGCTCTTTATCAGTAGTTATGGGGTTTACATGGAAAATAAGACCTAATGTAGATTGTGGAACTTTAGCTGCGTATGATGGGTCGCTTTCAGAAAGCACCTTGTTACGTAACCTAAGTACTGCAAAGTACACATAGGTTACCATTAGCAGCATTAGCAACGATATACCCAAAACAATATATAATAAGGTATCGCCCATGCCGCTAATCATACTGCTCATTGTAAACGGCTCATCAGGGCTGCCCAGTTGCTGAGCTGTGGCAGGCAAAACTGTCAAAGCAAACAACGCAGGCAAGGTGTATTTTATATACTTTTTCATAAACGATTCTCTTTTTTGGTGATTATTGATTTCCGCCTTCATCATTCAAGGGTACCCGTTTCGAGCGTTCGATATAGTCTTTATCAACCCTTAATAACCAAACGGTAACAGCGATAAAAAACATAAGGAAGATGAGAAACGAAGTAACCATATAGAAATCGGCCCCTTCAACTACTTTTAAAAACTGCTTAAACATGGCTTAGGGTTTTATTTTTGTGAGGTTTGACGTTGGAAACTCATTTGAAAGCTTTGCGAAGCCTCGGGCGATACATCTTTACCCAAACGTTGCAGGTAGGCAATAATGGCTACTATTTCTGTTTTATTAAGTGGGGTAATCGTGTTACCGTTGTCATCGGTTTCACCGGCAATACCGCTTTTGTTTAATGAAACTACAATGCTGTCGGCTTGCTTTTGCAAATCGGCCATTGCTTCATTTTCATAACCGGCAGGGTAAGGCACTCCCAACTTGCGCATTGCATTAATTTTATCAGCAGTGTTCTCTGTATTCAGCGCTTGAGTAGCCAGCCAGTTGTATTTAGGCATGATAGAACCCGGCGAGGTTGACTGTGGGTCCATCAAGTGGCTGTAGTGCCAATCGTCACCCTTTTTCAAGCTACCCACACCTTCGCGGTGCAAATCGGGTCCGGTACGTTTACTACCCCACAAGAAAGGATGGTCGTACACATACTCACCAGATTTTGAATAATCGCCGTAACGTTCTGTTTCGCTACGGAAAGGGCGTATTAATTGTGAGTGGCAGTTGTTGCAACCTTCACGTATATACAAATCGCGGCCTTCCAATTCAAGCGGGGTGTAAGGTTTTACACTGGCTATAGTAGGTACGTTTGATTTTACCAAGAAGGTAGGAACTAACTCAATAGCAGTACCAATCAAAATCACTACCAACGACCAGAACAACATTTGCATGGGTTTACGTTCAACCCAACGGTGCCAGTAACCATCGCTGCCGTGTGGTACAAAGTTCTTTTCAAGTGCAGGCGCTTCAGCGGCTTCGTTGGCAACCAAACTGCCGCTTTTTGCAGTTTTCACCAAGTTGTAAGTCATCAAGAACACACCTGATAAGTATAAGGCGCCACCTATACCGCGCACCGCATACATTGGAATTAACTGGGTTACTGTACTTAAGAAGTTAGGGAACTCTAAACGTCCGTCAGGAGTGAAGTAAGTCCACATCATACCTTGTGTAAAACCGTTCCAGTACATCGGAATTGCATAGAACAAAATCCCTAATGTGCCCAACCAAAAGTGGGTAGAAGCCATTTTTACTGAGTACAACTTGGTACCGTAAATTTTAGGGATGATGTAGTACAGCATGGCAAAGGTTAAGAAACCGTTCCAGCCCAACGCACCCACGTGTACGTGTGCTACAATCCAATCGGTAAAGTGTGCAATAGCGTTTACGTTTTTAAGCGAAAGCATGGGGCCTTCAAAAGTGGCCATACCGTAGGCAGTAACACCTACCACCATAAATTTAAGCAAAGGGTCCTCACGCACTTTGTCCCAAGCCCCGCGAAGGGTAAGCAAACCGTTTAGCATTCCACCCCAAGAAGGAGCAATCAACATGATTGAGAATACAACGCCCAGTGATTGTGCCCAATCTGGTAACGAAGAGTATAACAAGTGGTGAGGGCCCGCCCATATATAGATAAATATCAGTGCCCAAAAGTGAAGTATCGAAAGTTTGTATGAATACACTGGACGGTTTGCCATTTTAGGCAAGAAGTAATACATCAGTCCCAAAAACGGTGTGGTTAAGAAAAACGCAACCGCATTGTGTCCGTACCACCATTGCACCAGCGCATCTTGCACACCGGCATACCATGAGTAGCTTTTAAAGAAGGTTACAGGTAACTCGAAGCTGTTTACTATGTGCAAAACAGCCACAGTAACAAAAGTGGCTATATAAAACCAAATGGCTACGTACAGATGTCGTTCACGGCGTTTAAGTATGGTACCGAACATATTTATACCAAATACTACCCACACCAGTGTAATGGCAATATCTATAGGCCATTCAAGTTCAGCGTATTCTTTAGATGTGGTGATACCTAATGGTAAGGTAATGGCCGCGGCGAGAATAATTAACTGCCAACCCCAAAAGTGAATATTACTTAGGGCATCGCTAAACATACGGGTTTTAAGCAATCGTTGCAGCGAGTAGTACACCCCTGCAAAAATGGCATTGCCCACAAAGGCAAAAATTACTGCATTGGTGTGCAGCGGACGGATACGCCCGAAAGTTCCGTACTGGGTTAAATTAAGGTTGGGGGTAACGAGCTGAAAGGCAATTAATAGCCCTACAGTCATCCCCACAATACCAAACACCACCGTTGCAATGATAAAATTGCGGACGATGCGGTTGTCGTAGTTAAACTTTTCTACCTGGCTCATAAAAGGTCTTATTTTTTAGGTTATTGTGTGCAAAGCGCACTAAACACAGGGGCAAAGTTGCCATTACGGGCAGGTGATTAAAATGACGGTCATCAAACCGATATATGACTTTGGTCAGGTTTCACCGACCTATCTCTGAATAAAAACCAAAACGGCGCAAAGGCACATTCGTATTGCCTTCACGCCGTATAGTCAATTTATTTTTTGTGTGCACTTACCTTACAACCTCATTGCACAGTCGGCTCAGGTTGTTCAGCTTGCTGTTCTTTATTGTCGTCCTCAAAAAGTACGCGGTAGCCGGGTGTAACAAGGTCGTCGTTTTGGCCGCTTTTAATGCTCCAAAAAAAGGCACCTAAAAACACCAGTGCCAATACAAGGCTGCATCCAATCAATATAAATATTACAGTCATTTTTTATGGCTTTTGGCCTTTGGCTGTTAGCTGTTGACTTGTTTGCTAAAGGCCAACCGCTAATAGCTAAAAGCTATTTTAATAACTTCAATCGTTTTGCAAAAATGTTGGTTAAACCAGTGGTAAAGCTCACTACCGTTACTGAACTTAATGGCATAAGTATAGCAGCCACCAACGGGCTCATAGTGCCCTGCACCGCAAAGTACAATCCCACCAAGTTATACAGCACCGATATTCCAAAGCTGCTGTGAATAACCGTTACGCAACGCTTCGTGAATTTTAAAAACACAGGAAAGCGCTCCAATTCAACTGCATCCAGTACGGCATCGCAAGCAGGGGTAAAATTGCTCACCTCATCCGTAAGCGCCACGCCTACATCGCTTTGCTTCAATGCTCCGGCATCGTTCAAGCCGTCGCCTATCATCATTACCTGTGCATTACCGGTTTGCAGGCTTTGCACAAAATCAAGCTTTTGCTGGGGCTTACAATTAAAGTGAAGGTTACGGCTATTAAACCATTGGGTAAGAGCTTCCCGTTCACCATCATTATCTCCTGAAAGCACGTGCAACTCATAATCGTTGTCCAACTCTTTTGTAAGTGGCTCTACACCTTGCCTGTACTTATTGGTAAAGGTGTAATAGCCCTTGGGTACATTGTTTATCTGCACATACACTTTGGTGGTGGTTGCCTCAAAAGAGCCTGCGTTTTCTTTTGTGGGAGCAATTCCCATAAACGAAGCACTTCCAATCAAAACAGTATTACCTTCAACCACACCGTACATTCCTTTACCTGCCACCTCTTCACAACTTTCGGGTTGTGGAGGGTTGGTTAGCATAAGATTTTCGTATATCCCCCTACTCAATGGGTGCGCACTACTTTTGGTGATGGCTGCAATCCACTGTTTTTCATCCTCACCTAAAACCCCTGTGAAGGTTATTTGCTGACCGTTGTTTTGGGTTAATGTGCCTGTTTTGTCAAACACAATGTGGTTGGTATGGGCTATTTTTTCAACTACTGCCGAGTTTTTTAAGTAAAACCGGTTCTTGCCCAAAATGCGTAATGCATTGCCCATTGTAAACGGGGTAGAAAGAGCCAGTGCACAAGGGCAGGCTATAATAAGTATGGCGGTAAATGCACCCCATGCTTTGCCCCCATCGCCCATTACTAACCAAAACAATGCTGTACCAATGGCAAGGGTAATCAATACGATTGTAAAATACCTGCTTACGGTATCAGAAAAGCTAACCAAGCGACTGGTATCGACTTTCTTAAACGCATCGTTGTTCCATAATTGGGTAAGGTAACTTTGCGATACTTCCTTCACCACTTCAACTTCAATGGCGGCACCCATTTGCCTGCCGCCTGCAAACACCACCTCGCCCAGTACCTTATCAATGGGTTGGGTCTCTCCCGTTACAAAGCTGTAATCAATGCTGGCAGTGCCTCGCATCAAAATACCATCGGCAGGAATTAACTCACCGTGGCGTATCAGCAAGCGTTGGCCTTTTTGTATTTGCCCTGCGGGGATTGATTTTTCTTTACCCGATACGATGGTAGTAACGGCCAATGGAAAGTAGGATTTGTAATCTCGCTCAAACGATAAAAAATCATACGTGCGGCTTTGAAACCACTTGCCTACCAACAAAAAGAAGATAAGTCCGGCCAAGGTATCAAAATAACCCGGACCCACCTCTGCAATCACTTCGTACAAGCTGCGAACCAATAATACAACGATACCCAATGCAAGAGGAACGTCAATATTTATGTAGCGGCTGCGAATGCCTTTTATGGCCGATGTGATGTACATCCACCCGCTGTAAAAGAACACGGGTAATGCCAATACAATATTGAGGGCATTGAAAAGCAGCGGGAAGTTTTGCCGCGAATAGCTATCAAACCCAAAATATTCGGGGAAGCTCAACAGCATAATATTGCCAAAACAAAAGCCTGCTACTGCAATTTTTTTGATAAGTGAACGCTGAGTGCTTTTATCGTTTTTCTTCACCACATCGTTCAAACTCAACAAAGGCTCATAGCCCAATTGAGATAGCAGCACTACTAGTTGCTTTAACGAAATTTCAGCAGGCTTATAAACGATGGATAATTGTTTACGTACAAAATCAATACGTGACGAAGTGATACCCGCATTGAGGCGGTATAGTTTCTCAAGCAACCAAATACACGAGCTGCAATGCACCGCAGGGATATAAAAAGTTACCCTTGCGGTTTTACCATCATTAAAATCGTGTAGCTGTTCTTGTATTTCAGGCAGTTCTAAAAACGCAAACTTGCTTTCGCTTATCGCTGTTTTTATAGCATTACCCGGCGTTTGCTCAATGTTGTAATAATTGCACAGGTTGTTTTGTTGCAAAATACTGTACACGGTTTTGCAACCATCACAACAAAACGATTTTTCATCGTAGTGCAAAGCTCCGTTCTTTACTTCGTCGCCGCAGTGGTAACAAAGTACTGCCTGCTTAGTGGCATTTAGTACTGAAGACATGTGAAAATTTGTTTAGGGTTGTTAGATTGAATTTGCCGTGGACTATAACCACTCGGCTACAGAACGGTAAAAGCCGTCTCTCATTTCTTTGTATAGTTCTCCGTAACGAACTATCTCATTGGCCAGCTCATCGTTATTATCAAACAACACCCTATCTATGGCCACCGGGTTTTCTTTGGCATAATTAACCAGTTTTTCCTGATGCACGGTTATTTTATGGCGCAATTCATCATTTACTTCCTCTTGCCTGATAAACTGATTCTGAAACTGCTCAATACGAGCTGCCACCTCCGTTTTTGTGTTACGGGCCGCCAACTCTTCCAAACGGTTTTTCAACAGTTCCAACTCTTGCCTGTAAAATACCAATTCATTAAAGTGTACCTTATTTTCAAAATGTAAATCAGAAATATGTTTGCGATTGCTTTTTGCTTGGGTTGTCATACGAGTATTGTTTACTATGGTTTACAGCAAGCAAAATTACCTGCACGCAGAAGCAATGATTATGACATCCGTCATGTTTTAAAATGACTTTGATACCGAAAAAGAAAAACGAAACGCTGTAGATTTTATATTTTACTACGGATAGCCTCTACAGGGTCGAGCCTTGATGCCCGCCATGCAGGAATGAACCCTGAGATGATGCCGATGATTACCGACATACTAGTACCTAATATGAAGTTCCCCATAGACAAAAACAGGTTAAAATTTAATACGGCACCCGCTATTTTGGTAAGCACCAATACCAAGCCTACCCCTATCAATCCACCCAGCAAACACAATACTACTGCCTCGGTTAAAAACTGAACAAGGATAAACGAATTGCGCGCGCCCAATGATTTTTGAATGCCTATTTGGCCGGTTCGCTCTTTTACAGATACGAACATAATATTAGCAATACCAAAACCGCCCACCAACACCGAGAATATACCGATAATGAAACCACCAACGTTTACTGCCCAAAACAAGCCCTCTAACTGGCTTGAAATCATGGTGATTTTATTCAGTGCAAAGTTGTCTGCTTCGGTTGGTTTTAGCCTGCGTACTGAACGCATTTTACCTTTCAATTCATTTTCAAGTGCATCCATAGGCACGCCTTCAGCTGCACGCACCATAATCATCGGATCGCTGCGGTTATCGCTCAAACTCATCACTTGTGCCAACCAATTTACCGGAACAATCACTGTACCATCCAGCCCGATATCTAAAACACTTTGACCTTGTTTTTTTACCACCCCTACTACACGCATTTTGCGTCCCATGTAATTCACTTCTTTATCTACCGGGTCAGAATTACCAAAAAGGTTTTCGTACACATCGTACCCTATAATTACACAAGGGCTGCCGCTTTTTGATTCGAACTCAGAAAAGTAACGGCCGTATTCTAACTCAAAGTTATTTACCACTGCATAATCGTGCGATACGGCGATACCATCCACATCCTGCAAACTGTTTGAGAAGTATTTAATGGTTTTGCCAGATATGGATTGCATAAAAGCCATCGCCATCACAGTATTGTTATCCGTGAATGCTTTTTGTAAGGTTGACAATTCACGTATCTGAGGCTTGGGGCGGTTCATGTATTTCCACCACTTGTATTCGCCGCCGTCGTCAGAACCCCAAGGCCACTTTTGCACGTAAATAACATCCGTACCTAATGAGTTTATACTGTCTTTTATATTACGTTCTAATGAGTTGGTGATAGACAACACCATGATAATGGCAAAAATGCCTATGGTGATACCCAAAATAGAAAGGAAAGTGCGCAGCTTGTTGAGCAACAATGCCTGAAAGGCAAAAATGGTACTTTCGCCTAATAATCTTATAAATAGCCGCAAACGTTTCATGCCATACAAAGGAAAACAATTTGTTTTTCAAATAGGGTTAGGGTATCGACAAAGGACGGCTAATTGTCGAGATAGGGATTTTATTATATCATCGTTCTGTAAAATTGTTATTAAAATTCTAAAACACTATATTTGCGCGCTTTAATTTCGGGCTAAGTATAGTCTATCGACTACAAAACGCCTGAATAGCAGCACACTAAACCCCAAGAGTTAGATGAAGTTATCTCAGTTTAAGTACAACCTACCCGAATCACTAATTGCTAAACACCCTGCTCCTAATCGCGATGAATCGCGCCTAATGGTTCTTGACCGCAAAACAAAAACTATTGAGCACAAATTGTTTAAAGACATTCTTAACATCTTTGATGAAAACGATGTATTCATTTTAAACAATACCCGCGTGTTTCCTGCACGTTTATACGGTAATAAGGAAAAAACAGGTGCAAAAATTGAAGTGTTTATGCTACGTGAGCTAAACAACGAATTGCGCTTATGGGACGTATTGGTTGACCCTGCCCGTAAAATAAGGGTGGGTAATAAACTATACTTCGGTAACGATGATTTAGTAGCCGAAGTAGTGGATAACACTACCTCACGCGGTCGTACCATCCGCTTTTTGTTTGACGGTACCGACGAAGAGTTTAGAAACCTTGTAGAAAAACTGGGCGAAACCCCAATACCAAGATACTTGGGTCGTGACGTTGAAAAAGACGACAAAGACCGCTACCAAACCATTTTTGCTACCGAAGAAGGTGCAGTAGCTCCTCCGGCAGCAGGTTTGCACTTCTCTCGCGAGTTGATGATGCGTCTTGAAATCAAAGGAGTAAAGTTTGCCGATGTTACCCTGCACATTGGTTTGGGTACATTTAGAGAGGTTGAGGTTGAAGACCTTACCAAACATAAAATGGACTCTGAAAATTACACTATCGGTCAAAAAACGGCAGATATTGTAAACCAAGCCATTGATAACAAAAGCCGTATCGTTGCGGTGGGTTCGTCAGTAATGCGTGCCGTGCAATCATCGGTATCATCTATGAACCGTTTGAACCCTTCAAGCGGCTGGACGGATAAGTTTGTATTTCCTCCCTACGATTTCAAAATTTCAAACGCGTTTATCACCAACTTCCACCCTTCAGAATCAACCTTGCTAATGCAAACCGCTGCATTTGCTGACTATGATTTCTTAATGGAAGCCTACAAAGAAGCAATCAAAGAAAAATACCGCTTCCTTTGCTACGGTGATGCTATGTTGATATTGTAACAAATTAAGCTCTTATACCACAAGCCCGTTGCAATACCTGCAACGGGCTTGTTTGTTTTTATACTGTTATGATTAGAGAATTTACCCCTGCCGATACAGATGCCCTATTGGGATTATTACGCTTAAACACTCCACTGTTTTTTGCGCCTGAAGAGGAGGCAGATTACATTGACTATTTACAGCAGCACATCCACAGCTATTATGTACTTGAAGAAAACGACACCATAGTAGCCGCCGGAGGCATTAATTTTATGGAAGACGGAATTACTGCGCGGATATCGTGGGACATGGTTAGCCCTGATGTACATGGAAAAGGCTTTGGCAGCAAATTAACTCAATACAGGATTGAGCAAATTAAAACCCACCCGAATATAAAAACCATTGAAGTGCGGACTACACAATTGGTGTACCCATTCTATGAAAAACAAGGTTTTACGCTAATGGAAACCGTTAAAGATTATTGGGCAAAAGGTTTTGACCTGTACCGAATGGAAATGAAAATACAGTAAAGAAAAACGGCTTATTAGAACCTGTGAATCACCTCAAGGTTGTAGCCTTTTAGTTTTTCTTTGGCCTGCTCAAAGTTTTGAGTGAAGCCTAATATAAAACCGCCGCCGCCGCTGCCGCACAATTTCAGATAGTAGGCATTGCTTTCAATCCCCTCTTTCCAAAGTTTATGGAATACAGGAGGTATCATGGGCTGGAAATGAGATAACAACAACTGTGAAAGGTGTTTAAGACTGCCGAACAACGGTTTGTAATCACCTTTTAAGAAGGCTTGTATGCACTCGTCGTTATACTTTTTAAACTTGGTGCGCACCATATTACGGAACCCCTTCTCTTTACACTGCTCTAAAAACCAGCTCACAAGGGGTTGGGTTTCGCCTATCTCGCCCGTATCTAGCAAAAATATAGCTCCTTGGCCTTGGGCCTCGTTTCCGGGCAAGCCAACGGTATCCAAATCAGTTTTAGATTTGATTAGGATGGGAATGTTCAAATAACAAATCAGTGGGTCTAAGCCGGAGCTTTTCCCGTGAAAAAACGACTCCATCTGGCTGAAAATACTTTTCAGCATCAACAAGTCTTTGCGGTCGCTATTGTCTTTAGCAACTACCTTAGTAGTAGCATAGCGTTCATAAATAGCAGCAACTAATGCGCCCGAACTGCCTACGCCATATCCTTGGGGTATGCTCGAATCAAAAAACAACCCTTTATCAATATCGGCAGCAAAGGCCATTAAATCCAAATCAGCTATTAAGCTGCCGGTTGTTTGTAAATCACTAAGGTATTTATGGAAGGTTTTTAAATCGCTGTTAGACTTTGCAGCTAACTCAGGATTACTTTCAGGGTCAAAAGACATCTTACCCCTGTAATAGTTATAAGGTATCGAAAGACCCATCGAGTCTTCGATAATTCCGTACTCGCCAAACAATAATATTTTGGCGTAAAAAAGCGATTCTTTAATCATTAGGCAATATGCTCAGGGCCATTTCCTACGCAGTCGCAAATATACTTTTTATTTTCACAATACACCGCCAGCTCTTCTTCTATAAATTTCATAACCACACCCTTAGCGTTTTCGGGATATAAAACGTGTACGTTTGCACCTGCGTCTAATGTAAAATAAACGGGAACCCCATTTTGTTTGCGGAATTCTGAAATTTTTGTGATGGCCGCCAAAGTATTCGGCTTCATCAGTATAAACGGAGGCTCCGAGCACATCATCAAAGCGTGCAGCATCAGGGCTTCTTTTTCAACAATAGTCCCGAACTCTTGCAAATCACCTGCCCTCAACACCGATATAAGTTTAGAAAGGTTGTTCCTTGCTTCCTCAAATCGTTGACGGGCAAACGGGTGTCTATCCATCAATGCGTGTCCGTCAGTGCTGGATACACTTTTGCTGCCTTCGTGAATGATTAATATCGTGTCTTGAAAATTCTGGAATACCGGATGCACCTCAAACGGATAAGGCACTGCATAATCATCGCTGCTGCCCAATACCTCGCTATGCCTTCCCCATACTACCAAACCTCCGTACACTGAACGGCTGGCGCTGCCTGAACCGATACGCGACAGGCGGCTGGCACTACGCAAAAACTCTTTTTCCTCCATCTTGGTGCCCAACAACTCTTTAAGAGATAGCAAGCATAATGAAAGTGCACTCATACCTGATGCAGAAGAGGCGATACCGCTGCTGTGAGGGAATGAGTTATGCGTTTTTAAAGTGAATGAATATTGGCTGATGAATGGCAGCTCGGCGTGTATTTTACCAAAAAATGCTACCAGCTTTTTTGCAAATTTATCGTTGTGTTCACCGTCAAGCAGCACACGGATATCAAAACCTTCGGTTTCTTTTTTTGTGTACTCAAGGGTGCTTTGGGTAAAACTCTCGTTCAGCGAAAAACTGATAGAAGGGTTATTGGGCAACTGATTGCCGTGTTTGCCCCAATATTTAACCAATGCAATGTTTGACGGGCTTTTCCAAGTGAAACTGCCTCCGTTTGCATTGTTATTATTTTCTTTCTGTATCTGTTGCATGGCTTTAGCCCTTTATCATATCGGTATGTGCTACAATAGTAGCAAAACCTTTGGTTTCAAAATAATTCTTTATCTCATTAAAAGGTAAATGCGAAACCGCCATTACAAAATCACCGCCCCACGCTCCCAATGATTTAACACTCCCTTCAAAGTCGGCAAAATACAAATCCTTTACTTTATCCAATTCCAAAGCTTGTGCCACAATAGCTTCGTGTTCGTCCATCAAGGCCATAAACTCCCCAACTTCATTGCATTTTAGTGCGCTTTGGGTGATGGATGATATTTTATCCACCTCTTTATCCCATAGACTGCTTTTTTGCTTAAAATGCTGTATCCCTTGCCTGCTATCTTGCTTCTTTTCAAGATATATATACGAGATATTATCAGCAAAGGATGGGTTAAAGGTTACTTTTTGCCAAACAGGTTTGTTATCGGCTAACCGATACAATACAGGCAGCTCGCTGATTGCACAAGCTATATCATACCCGCTGCCCTTAAACGAGTTAAAAAACAACTCAAAAGCATCCACTTTTGCCCATTGCGCAATGCCTGCTATAAGGCTGCTGCTGCTGCCCAGTCCCCAATGCCTCGGAAACTGAAGGTGTGTTTGAGCCTCGTAATAATCGGCTTCGTTCAAAAAATCGGGGTTCTGTTCTTTTGCAACCATCAAAATGGTTTGCAGGGTGCGCGCCACAGCCGCATCGGTGGTGTGCTTTATATCCAGCCTTTCATCAAAAAACGCCTCAAACCACAAATTATTTTCATGGTCGTAGCTTTTCCAGTTAAGGCCCTTTACAAAAAACGCTTGAGAAGAAACGGTTAACCCCTGTCCAAAACGGGTGGGGATGGATAAAGATTGAGCACCTTGTAATACAAAGTATTCGCCAAACAACAACAGTTTGCCGTTGCTATGGTAGTGCTGCATGAATTATTTTTTTAGTTGTGCTAAGGTTTCTACACCGCGCAATTCGCAAAACTTTTGTACTACACCTTGGTACGATACGGTATCGTGTTCAAAGTGTTTTACAATCAGTTTTTTCTCCTCATCGGTAGCTTCTAATTGGTTTAAGATATTTAGCAAGTGCATTTTCATGTGCCCTTTTTGAATACCCGTGGTAACCAATGAACGCAAGGCCGAGAAGTTTTGAGCCAACCCTACGGTAGCTGTTATGCCCATTAATTCCTGCGCATTGGGATGTCCTAATAGTTCAAGTGAGAACTTAACCATGGGGTGCAATTGGGTCAATCCGCCCACAACACCAAGGGCAAGCGGGGCATCAATCCAAAAACGGAAAATACCGTCTTTCACTTCCACATCGGTTAAGCTGCGGTATTGGCCTGAGCGTGCGGCATAGGTATGCCCGCAGGCTTCTACTGCCCGCCAATCGTTTCCGGTAGCCAACACTACAGAATCAATACCATTAAAAATACCTTTATTGTGCGTAGTCGCTCGGTATGGCTCAATACGAGCCACATGAACGGCCATCTCAAATTTCTTTACAAATTCCTGCCAGGTGTAGTCTTTTTTCTCGTCTTCCAACATCTCTACAGGGCAACTAACTTCTGAACGCACAATACACTCAGGAGTGTAGTTTGAAAGGATGCACATGATTACCGTAAAGTTCTTTTCGGCTTCGGTAAAACGGTCATCTGCATTTACAGCATCACGCAAGGTGCGCGAAAACTGCTCTAAACATGAATTGATGAAGTTTGCCCCCATGCTGTCGCAGGTTTCAAACGTTGCAAGCAGTTGGTAATAGTTAGGCTCTTCGAAGGTTTTGTTTACCAACTGTATATCTAAAATACCGCCACCACGCTGGCGCATATTGTGCGTAAGAGGTGCGGTTTCATCAAAAAAGCGTTGTTTAATCTCGTTAAAAAAGTTCAGCAGCTTTTCCCAATCGCCATAGTACGCAAAGTGTACATGGCCGATTTTAGTGGTGCTGATAATGGTGGTTTTAAACCCTCCGCGTGTCATCCAAAAATTTGCCGACTTAGCTGCGGCAGCTACCACACTGCTTTCTTCAATGGCCATCGGCACGGCATATAGTTTACCGTTTATCAAAAAGTTAGGAGCCACGCTAAACGGCAAGTAAAAATTGCTTAGGGTGTTCTCGGCAAACTCGTCGTGCAGTTTTTGCACTTTCTCATCACGGTGCCAATACCCTGTAAGCAATTCGTATGCTTTTTCGGGGTCAGCCGTGTGGCTGCTCAACCACTCAAGTTTAGCTTCTTTTGATAATTTCGAAAATCCGCTGATGGGTTCCATTTCAATTTGTTGATTTAATGATTTATAGATTTTTTGAATTGAGAAAAATCAATCCACTAATCTGTCAATCTGTATTTCACTTCACCTTTAAATATGCATTTGCAAGCGCAAGGCCTTGCAACTGCTTCTCTATAAAATAATCCAGCTCTTCGTACGAAGAGGCGGCGTGTTTCAAAAACGATGAGGCTTGGCCGTAAATTGCCGGGCAAGTAATCTTATTAAGCAGGTAATGCCCGTCTAAAAATCCTTTTACCCCGCCCGATATTATCACTTGCTTGCACAAGGCTTTGCTTCCTAACTCTTGCTGTACAGTATTTGTAAACCCTACCATTTCTTCGGCACTATGACCAATGTAGGCAAGTTGCTCGTACTGCTCTAAGCTCTCTCCGTTGCCGCGAATCATCTCCAGCTTGGCAAAATTAGTGCCACCCAGTGCTGCAAACTCTACCGCTTCTATTGGTAATGAAAATAAGGCTTTCAAACTCTCCGGTCCCATCCCCTGCCCTACTTCTTTTACTATCAGCTTAATATCAAAAGCATCCAGCACCCGCTTAATGGTTTCAAGCGGTGAGTATTTAATACGGTCGCCTTCTGGCTGCAACCATTCTTGCATAGGGTTTATATGTATAATCAACCCGTCGGCATCCAGCTTGCTTACCAATTCGGCAATTTTACGCTGACTGCCTGCGTCAAATAATTCTTCCACTTGGGCAATCCCCAAATTGGCATAAAAAGGCAGGTTATCCCCTATAATATGCCTCAGTGCAAAATCACCGAGGTATTGGTTACTGTCTAAAATAATACGGCAACTGCCCAACCCCATGCCCATGCCGTATTTATTACAAGCCTGTGCCAGATTATGGTTGATGGTTCCCGCCAACCCGGTACCGCCAGTCATGCTCGAAACCCAAATAGGCGCACCCAGTTCCCTGCCTCCAAAACTTGTTTTTAACGAGATGTTTTCAGGATGTGCGGCCAATAACGGCTCATAATAAAACCGTTGGTCGGATTGTATTTGCGATACCTGTGATTGAAAGGCCAAATCAATGTGGGCCTTCTTGCGTGCCGATGTAAGTTCTTGTTCCAAAAACTATTTAAGTTATAGTGGTAATAACCGTTTTAGCATGAAAAGGTTTGCATTACCAAACGCTGCGGCAAAGGTAGTGTAATGATTATTATTTTTTGTTCATTGGGTATAGGATATAAACCCGAGCGTATATTTTTAGTTACCAAGCCAACCAAAAGTAGTATGAGGCCGCTCTACCAAAGGTGCTTGAGACTGATAAATACTTTATTAAAATAACAATGCTATCCCTATGGGTTATTACATTATCGCAACATCAATTTATAATTGATATAAATTAACTGCACGTAACCGCCTGCAAATACTGATATTTCAAGTTTATTTATGAGCAGGCATTTACTTTTTTGTTAACTGTTGAATAAAACCATGTAAGTAAAAAATTGAAAAACTAATATTGTACTAAAATGAACCTAATAGCTCAAACTCCTAAACCTATGGAACAGAAAACCAATTTTAACCCTGTGCGCACTATGGCCATTAAAATGATGGCATTATTAGTAGCGTTCACTTTTACTTTTACTAAAGTAAATGCACAAAATGATGCTGATATGCTTGATAAAGCCATCGGCTCAGTAGTTACTGTTGCCGTTTACAAAACCGATGAAGCAAAAAAAGCGCTTGGTTACAGAACTAACAAAACCAATGCTCAAAAAGCTTACGAAAAACTACTTGATTTGGGTAGCTCTCAAATCTCAGGCTCAGGCTTTGTGGTTGAAAAGAACGGCAAGAAGTATGTAATTACCAATGCACACGTGGTAGAGAATGCTTCGGAAGAAGAAAATGCTTTGTATGTGTTCAGTATTGACCGCACCAAGTATGAAGTGAAAATTGTAGGCGGCGATACCTATTTTGATTTCGCTGTACTAGAATTCATCACCCCTCCCGGAAAAGAAATTTCGGCCATTAAGTTTGCAGCAAAATCTCCCCGCATCGGTGATAAAGTATTTGCTATCGGTAACCCTTTGGGCGAATATCCTTATACCGTAACCGACGGTATCGTTAGTGCTAAAAACCGTGTACGTAACGGTATGACCGGTAAATTCGGTTTCTTGCAAAGCACTGCAACTGTTATTTGGGGTAATAGCGGTGGTCCTTTGGTAAACATCAAAGGAGAGGTAGTTGGTATTAACTCACAAATTGCTTTTGCTCCCCGTGGTGGCGATCCCCTATGGCAGCCACAAATCAACTTTGCTCTTGAGCATGAGATTTGCGAGCGTTTGTTAAACGATGTTATCACTAACAATGGTTTGGTACGCCGCGCTTATGTAGGTGTTGAAGTTACCCAATCGTTTGAATATGCTGAATGGATGAGCTGGTTTGGCGGTAGCCCTTGGATATTGTCTGATACTCTTCCTTTGGTTAAAAACGTAATCCCGGGTTCACCTGCTGCTTCAGTTCTTGCCAACAAAGTAGGTGCTCAAATCTACTCTGTAAACGGAGTAACTGTTCGTAGCAACAACGAAGTATTTGGTGAATTTGAAAAAGTTCGTCCGGGCGAAACTGTTAAAATGGTAATCATTACAGCAGCTGGTCAAGAAACGGTTGAAATCAAAACCACTGAAATCACTACCCGTAACCTTGAGCAATTGGCTACCTATGTATTAGAAGCCAGCGGCCAATACAAACTAATGAAAAACGACGACGGTAGCGTAGCAGTGCGCAGCACTTCTCAAAGCGAGCCAGTTGCTTCATTAGGCACCCGCAGCACAAAAGGTAATGTTGCTAAAGGCGGCATTAAACAAATCAGCGATTTTGAAGACGGTACTACCTACCAAATTCTTAGCGCGGGTGTTGCTTATACCAACTACACTTCAAAATACCGTGTGAAAAAATTAAGCGACTTGGGTGCTGCCCTTCGCTTAACAGGTGAATCTGGAAACATCCACTTGTTTGTGATGGACCAAGACAATCCTGAATCATGGGAACCAATGTCGATTATGTTTGACTTGAGCGGTAGCCAAGAAATCAGCCAAAACACTCTTTGGTATTAATATCTGACTAAACGGTTTCCGTACCTACAATATTGAACCCTGCCCCAAAAGGCAGGGTTTTTTATTGGTTGGTATAATAAATACCTATGGTTAGTATAAACTGTAAGTCGACCCTACCCTATTTATCGTTTGTGAGATTACAAACAATAAAAATTATGAAACTAAAATTTACACTTTATGCAGTTATTCTACTTTTAAGCACGGCCTCGCTATTTGGACAAAGCTTCTACGGTATAAAAACCGGCTTAGGCACTTATGTCCCACTCACCAACGGTACTCCTATTACATTAGATGATGCCCAAGGCGGCGGACGATACTTTAGTTACAATTTGGCATTTAAAACCTTTGACCACGAAGCCAACTTTAAAGCGGGGGGTAACAGTTTGGGAGCTTATGTAGCTTTTGACGGATATTTGGCGGCATATACCAGCCCTTCGCAAAGCCATACCGTTATTTACCATGTTCTTTTATTGGAAGGTTCTAATGCTGGATTTCGATTAAAAAACAACTCAGCAATGTTATATAAATATGAGGGAACGCAAGGCAACGGTATTCTGAAAGTGGAATGGAATAATATGGGAATTGAAAACCATCACGACTCTGAGTACATTAACCTGCAATTATGGCTAAACGAAAGTGATAAGAGTATTACTTATTCATACGGCCCAAGAAGTATCAGCGGTACTTTGGGCAACCATGTAGGGTTGTTTTCTACCCTCAATGCACAGTTTGGCGTTTTTGATAACGCTATGTACTTTTTTGGTGTGCCCCAACGATTTACAATAGTAAATCCAACAGGATTTAATGATATTCCCTCTTTATCAGAGTTGCCTGAAAACGGCAGGTATTTTACGTTTACTACCAATACAACAGGTATACAAGATGTTAATACAAGTAGCTTGAAAGGAGTTTATCCAAATCCGGCACAAACAACCGTTACATTGCCCTACGCAGGTATTTATACCATTACAGATATTACCGGAAAACTGATAAGCACAGGGGAAACACTAACAGAAAATGCTACTGTTGACGTTGAAAGCCTAAACACCGGTATTTACTATATCCACTACACGAAAGACGGACTAACTATTAACGAGAAATTCATAATAGGCAACCGATAAAACACATACCAATAGTTGAAGTGTATCGCCTTCTGATAATCGTGCAAACGGTTTCAGAAGGTTTTTTATTTCCAGTTAAGGGTTTCAAGCATCCGCTCAATGTCTTTCATAATAAACTCTTGCACGGGTGCAATAGAATCAACATTGGTGCGGTGGTTAAAAT
Source organism: Bacteroidota bacterium (assembly GCA_008933805.1). NCBI lineage: Bacteria > Pseudomonadati > Bacteroidota > Bacteroidota bacterium. Next base: position 380,931 of record WBUH01000001.1, on the reverse strand, counting down.
AAAACGCCCCATCAAGATAGTGGCGCTTGTTATCGGTAGCATAAAAACGGAAGGAAGTGGCCGTTTCACCCTCTAAACTAAAAGTGGTGATATACATACTGCGGGCAGTATCATCCACCAGCATGGGAGTAATGTCTTGCGCTTTTATGGTATGCTCGTAGGCATATTTACGGCTTTGTTCTTCCAACTCAGCCAGCTTTTCGTTATTACCGTTAAAATCTTTATAGGTAAGATGCAGCACCGCATTAAATTGCGGGTAGCGAACATTTAACCAGCAAGGCTCTGTATTTGAACTTGAATCAGCAAAAACACCAGCATACGTTGGGTATTCAAAGGTAAACGGGCAGTTGCTGTTGTATTGGACATACTGCTTCTCGGGTAAATCAATACGGAAATATCCTTTGCGTTTTGGGGTATAATCTTGTTTGCAGGCAGCAAAAACTGCCACTAAACACAAAGCAATAATGGTTTTATAACGCATGGTACAAGTTTAACGGAATTTGGGATATAGTAGTATGGCTTTACTTAATCGATGGGAAGAATGGGCATGGTTTGTCGGGTATCAACTACTTTAACCTTCACACGTTTTATTTTACGTTTATCTGCCGATTCTATCAAAAACCTGAAGTTTTCGTACTCTAATTTAGCCCCAATATTGGGTATTTTTCCAGCTATCTCTAGCAACAAACCGGCTAATGTATCGGCATCACCTTTCACATCGTCAAACGTATCAGTATCAATATCCATCAAGCGGCACATATCGTTTAGCTGCACCTTTCCTTCAAAAACAAAGGTACTGTCGTCCAGCTTGCTGTAGTTGGTTTCCTCAACATCAAACTCATCGTTTATCTCACCAAATATTTCCTCCATCACATCCTCCATCGTTACCACGCCTGATGTACCGCCGTACTCATCCACCACCACAGCCATGTGCATCCGTTTTTCCTTAAAATCTTTCAGCAAATCATCGATTTTCTTGGTTTCAGGTACAAAAAAGGGCTTGCGCAATAAAGGTTGCCAGTTGTATTCATCCCCTTCGTTCAGGTGTGGCAAAAGATCTTTGATACTTAATATACCTATTACTTTATCAAAGTTGTCTTCATAAATAGGAACACGCGAATACCCCCACTCGTTCACCTTTTTCATCAACTCGGTAAACGTTAAGGTATTTTCAAAAGCCACCACATCCATGCGGGGCTTCATTATCTGCTTCACGGATGTATTACCAAAGTTTACAATACTTTTCAGTATCCCCTTTTCTTCCACACTGCTCTTATCGTCAGTGGTGATATCAATGGCATGGTTGAGTTCTTCTACTGAAAGCATATGCCCCTTTTTGGTAATGCGCTTATCTATTATGGTAGATGAATGCTCTAACCAGCGTACAAAGTATTTTAACGGAAAGCTATGGCTAAGGAAAAACAACGGCCCCGCCATTATTTTGGCTATTTTAAGACTGTTTGACAGTGCATAGATTTTGGGCATAATTTCACCAAAAATCAACAGCAGGAAGGTTACTAATACTACCTGCACAAAGAAGCCAAGCAAATGGTATTGCGAAAAATCGAACGCCAACTCAAAAATGATGGATGAGATTAGTACAATACCTACGTTCACAAAATTGTTAGCAATAAGTATGGTAGCCAGCAGTTTTTTATGGTGGTCCATAAAAAACACGATGGTATCAAAGGGCTTGCTCTTCATTTCCCTAAACTCATCAATGGTTTGGGGTGATAATGAAAAGAAAGCATTTTCTGATGCAGAAAACAGTGCAGAGCAACACAGCAAAAAAGCAATAGCTACAAGGGCTATTATGATGCTTGCCAATGCTGCGCCGTCAACATCAGGGCGCAACACCTGCATTATGATAATTGATAAGAACTGTGTTCGTTCGGAAGGAATATCCACGTAGGTATGATTTTAATTAAAACGGCAAATCGTCGTCGGGCATAGGTTCCGGTGCAGCAGGAACATTATCATATTGCTGCGTTGGAGCACCGCTGTTATTGCTGTAATTACCTGTATTCCCGCCTTTGTTGTAAGAAGAGCCTGATCCTTCTTCGCCGCCACCGCCGGTACCACCGCCTAAGAAAGTCATAGCGTTTGCACGTATATATTTGCTTTGACGTTCTTGGTTAGAGTCTTTATCTACCCACTTATTAGTACGTATTTTACCTTCTATATAAAGCATCTTGCCTTTTTTCACATATTTCTCGGCAAGGCGGGCCAAATCGTCCCACAACTCTACATTATGCCATTCGGTTTGTTCAACCAACTGACCGTTTCTATCCCTGTATGATTCGTTTGTAGCTATAGTTATACGGGCAACGGCTTTGTTACCATCCAAATACTTCACTTCGGGGTCTTTGCCCACATTCCCTACTAAAATTACTTTGTTTACTGACATTTTATTCTACTCTTATCAAGTTTACTTACTTGTTTCTTTTTCAATGTATTCGGAGATAAAACGCTCCGTCAATTTAGATACTCCGTATTGATGCAAAGTACCTAAACCAACCTCAAAGATAAGTGAATTATTTATCAAAAAAAGAGGCTCAACCCCAATGTGCCAAAACACAGCATCGATATCACGATGCGAGAGTTTATGCACTGTGTGGTAACTTTTACGGATAAATTTAACCGCCTGACCGTTGATAATTTTTTCAAAATCAGAATGTTCTAACAGTACATTTTTATCCGCCAAAGCAGCTTGGGTTTCAATCAAAGGAAACTCAAACAAGTTTAGCCAAATATCTTTATTGGTTCGCTTTTGCAGATAGGTACTCCCCTCCTTATCAATGAACAAGTAGTTGAAGTACCGTGTCTTAACCGCCGTCTTTTTTGCCTTAACGGGTAGCTGGGAGACGGTTTTGTCTTTAAAGGCTTTACAAGTAGTTGCAAAAATGCAGTTGCCGCAATCTGGGTTTTGAGGCTTGCAATACAGTGCCCCAAACTCCATCACCGCTTGATTGTAAATAGCAGGGTAATTGGTATCAATCAGTTGGTTAGCCAATTCAAAAAACAACTTTTGACCCTTAGCGCCATCAATAGGCTCATCAATACCAAAATAACGAGCAAGCACGCGATACACGTTCCCGTCAACAACAGCAACAGGTTCATTAAAAGCAATGGAAGCAATGGCCGCTGCCGTGTATTTGCCCACTCCTTTCAGTTTTAAAATCTCAGCATAGCTTGGGGGAAACTTTCCTCCGTATTCAGAAGCCACTGTTTTGGCGGCAGCGTGCATGTTTCGGGCACGACTGTAGTAACCCAACCCTTGCCAAAGTTTCAATATTTCGTCTTCGGGGGCGTTTGCAAACGCTACAATGTCGGGATATTTATCCACAAACTTTTGGTAATAGGGTAAGCCTTGCGCCACCCTTGTTTGCTGCAAGATGATTTCTGACAGCCAAATGCGATATGCGTCATTAGAGCCTCTCCAAGGCAATTGACGCTGGTTTTGAGCATACCAGCTCATTATTTCATCACTAAACCCCATTTTTTATTTTCCCACAAAACAATATTAATGATTTAGCGTTTTAAAGTGGAAATTTAACAATGTTATAAGTAGTTAGTTATCAAAAGCGTTAAATTTGCACCCGCTTAAGGGCGTTTTGAAACAAGTAAGACAGATTAAATCGTAAAGTGTATGACGAAAGCAGAAGTAATCAACGAAATCGTAAACAAGACCGGAATCGGCAAAGCCGAGGTACAACAAACCGTTGAAACTTTCTTCAAAGTGATGAAAACATCGATGGTAGAAGGTAAAAATGTTTATTTCAGAGGTTTTGGAAGTTTTGTTTTAAAGAAAAGGGCTAAAAAAGTTGCCCGTAACATCTCAAAGAACACTGCCATCGTAATTGATGAGCATTATGTTCCCAAGTTTAAACCAGCTAAAACTTTTGTAGATAAAGTAAAGAAAAGCGAAGCAGTAAAAACCATGCTTCCTGAAAACGCTTAATTTAGCTTAGGCTAAAGTTTTGTTGTAACCTGCAACTATTGTTACTTTGCAGTCCTTTTTAACTTAAACAAAAAGAGATTGAAAGAAAAACACATTGTTGCAGGTTTACTTTTTATATGCTGTGCTGCTATTGTAGCATTTCTTGCATATAAGGGATTTAACACTTCTGAGAAAACTCTCACTCCGCACCAAGCAAGTACTAAATTTAATGCAGACTTTGCGGATATAATTTCCCAAGCCACTAAAAAACTAACAGATATTGAACGTGCTTTTGTAAATGAACAAGGGCAACGTGCAAAAAATACCGATACGGTAGTTGCGTTTGACGCGTGCCGTACTTTGGTAAAGTTTTGGGATTCGGTTGAACGTTTTGATGTAGCCGGTTACTATTATACCCAAATGTATGAGCGTAGCCCATCAGAGTTTAACCTTATGAATGCCTCGCAGCGGTATTACGAGCACGCAACGGTGGTTGCGGATAGTTCTGCCTCAGCGTTTTTCTTAAAACGTGCTGCCGATGGTTTCAAAAAGGCACTTAAACAAAACCCCAGTAACCTTGATGCAAAGGTAGGTGTGGCCATGTGTACGGTTACCGACCGAAATATGGTGATGCAAGCAATACCTATGTTAAAAGAAGTGTTGGCTGCTGATAGCAACCACATTAGAGCCAATTTTGTATTAGGGGTTTTGCAAATTGAGTCAGGACAATTGCCCAAAGCGTTGCATAGTTTTGAGAAATTAGTATCTTTGCAGCCCTCAAATGGCGAGTTTTATTTCTATCTAGCTGAAGTTCAGCAAAAAATAGGTAATACTCAAGCGGCCATTTTTAACTACGAGCAAGCTAAAGTTCACTCTACGAATGCTGCAAGCAAAGAAGGGATTGAACAGATAATAAAAGAATTAAAAAAGTAAGTAACTAAAAGATTTTACAATTATGCCAAGCGGTAAAAAAAGAAAACGTCATAAGATAGCCACCCACAAACGCAAAAAAAGGCTTAGAAAAAACAGGCATAAAAAGAAATAAGCTGTTTTAGCTTTTCCCTTCTATTTTCTTTATAAATAGCTGAGAAGCAATAACACTCCGGCACTTTGGCTAATGAACTAATTGTAAATGCCACTGACTCGGGATTACTAATTGCTTTGCTCAAGGATAAAAAACTGGTTGAACTACACCAAGAAAACGGTGGCGGTCAATTCTCAGTTGGTGATATCTATCTTGGGCAAATCAAAAAAATAATGCCGGGCCTTAACGCAACGTTTGTGAACGTTGGGTATGAGAAAGATGCGTTTTTGCACTACCTTGATTTGGGACCTCAAATACGGTCGCTGAACAAGTTTGTGAAATTTGCGCAACAGGGCGGCATCCGTACGGGTGATTTAACCACCTTTAAGACCGAGAAGGATATTGTAAAATCAGGAAAAATCACTGAGGTTTTTCAAAAGGGTAACCACGTGCTTGTGCAAGTGGTAAAAGAGCCTATAAGTACTAAAGGGCCGCGCATCAGTTCGGAAATTTCGCTGGCTGGCCGTTATATGGTATTGGTTCCGTTTAGTAACCAAATATCCGTATCTAAAAAGATTAAATCGTTCGAAGAACGTTCGCGCCTTAAAAACCTTGCAGCTAGCATAAAGCCGCAAGGTTTTGGCGTTATTATACGTACTGTGGCCGAAGATGCTTCGGCTGCTGAGCTTCACAAAGATTTGCTTGAACTCACAAGCCGCTGGGACGAAATCACAAAAAACCTTCACAAAGCTTCTCCACCGTTCAGGATACTGGGCGAAATGGATAAAACCTCATCGTTGTTGCGCGATTTGCTAAACGAGAGTTTTACCAATGTGGTAGTAAACAATCAGAAGGTGTATGATGAGGTTAAACGTTATGTGGGACAAATTTCTCCTGATATGGAGAAGATTGTGAAACTGCATACCGGTAAAACTCCTGTTTTTGAGCAGTACGGGGTTGATAAGCAAATTAAACTTTCGTTCGGCAAAACAGTATCGTTTCAGGGAGGTAGTTATTTAATTATCGAACACACTGAAGCTTTGCACGTAATTGATGTGAACAGCGGCAGTAAGAGCGATAATGATAACAACCAAGAGGAGAACGCACTGAAGGTGAACCTTGAGGCTGCTGCTGAGATAGCACGCCAATTACGCCTGCGTGATATGGGCGGTATTATTGTGGTGGACTTTATAGACCAAAAGACCCAAGGCAATAAACGTATTGTGTATGAGAAGTTGAAAGAGGAGATGAAGAGCGACCGCGCACGACACAATATTTTGCCGATGAGCAAATTTGGCTTGATACAGATTACCCGCCAGCGTGTACGCCCCGAAATGAATATTGAAACGCTTGAAACCTGCCCAATGTGTAAAGGCACCGGACAAGCAGGACCAAGTATTGTGATTACTGACGAGATTGAACAAAAACTAGCGTATTTGTTTAAAAACGTAAACATCAAAAACGTTACCATCTCTACGCACCCATATATTGCTTCCTACCTAAAAAGCGGTTTCCCCTCAATACGCCAAAAATGGTTTATGCAATACAAACGTTGGGTAAAAATTGAGCTAGACAATACTTACCACTTTGGTGAGTACCATTTCATCGACAGTTCTGTTGGTGAAGAGATTATCTTATAAGTGTTACTCCCCCTTTACGTGTGGGCTGTATGTTGCCGCATGTATAAGTATAATCGATGATGTAGTAATACTCGCCCAACGGCAATGGTTTACCGCTATATACTCCTCCCCAAGAAAAATTTTTGTCTTCGGTTTTAAATAATATTTCACCCCAACGGTCAAATAACAGGCAATTAAACTTCCCTATCCCGCTTTCAGTGATATAAAAGTAATCGTTAACTCCGTCGCCGTTTGGTGTAAACGCTGTGGGAATGTATAAGTAGCTTTCGGTACTATTATACAAGCCTATAAAAACACTATCAATAAACTCACAATCGCCTAATTTCACCTTCACCCAATAAACACCGCTTGAATCAACAACAATTTTACGCGTAGTTTCTCCGGTAGACCATTGATAAGTGTCCCCATCTATTGCGGCATCTAATTGCCAATTCCTAAACTCAATACACTTTAAATCGGAACCCAAAAAATTATTACTTATTGCAGATAGTGTAATGGTGCTATCCTTTGAACTGAAAACACAATTACCCATTTTAACTATTGCTGAAACTACTGACCCGCTTTGGGTAATAGTTACTGAATCAGCATTAATAGTATCACCATCAACAATTAAGGCGGTTGTGTAACTGCATTTTGTGTTTATGCTTGAGCGGTCGATGTATACCGTTGCGCTGTTGCACGACTTCATTTTAACAGTAAAAGATACTCCTATTGTAACATTCTCAACATTGCCGCATCTTGGCGCAGTATTATCACAAAAACAAGAGGACGATACCGCTGCGGGAAACTCAGTGATTATACCATCAACGGTATAGGTTACAGGTATTCCGGCTATTGGTATATCTATGATGCTTATTGGTGCTGAAACGGTATCGCATCCTTTATTCGTAAAATCCATCGATACTAGCACAGGCAATTGCATTGTTCCGCTTTGCATTGCCCCTGTTACTAAATACTTACCTGCATCGGTCTTATTGGCTGTATAAAAGGCATTACCCTGGTTGGCCGACATTTTATAGGCAGCTTCGTTAATACGGTTAAGCCCTGTGTCCAACAATAATAAATACGCAGTTTTCCCTCCCGAAGTGAAGCCTGAAACTGTTATTGTTCCGTCTTTTAAATACTCAGGATGGTAAAAACTACTTTCGCCGCTGTTGCTATATCTCTTTGCCTTTAATGGATTACCATTGTTATCAATTAATAGGGTGAAACCGTCAAAATAGGAATGCCCGTTTCCATACTGGTTATGGTCGCTGCAATAGCCAGACAAAGCAAATTTATTGGCATTAATCTGTGTCATAGCCCAAGCATTTGTGGTGCTTCTATCAGCCGTTCCCGATGTAAGGCTGTATACATTGCTCGGTAATTCCATACGGTACGACTGCACCCACTCAATAACTCCTGTAGCTGATACTTTAGCAACCATGGCAGCAAAATAGTCCCAAACATGTCCCAACTGCCCGCAAAACATAAAACCTCCCCCTTGCACTGCAATTACTGAGGTAAAGTGAGGATAATTTCTGTTGGTATTGATTGCGCTAAAGGTTGTTTGTTGACCATTTGAGTTTAAAAGTAATATGAATGCCCTGTGTAACTCCCCGCTATACTCCCAAGGGTTGTAGGTACCCCCTACAGCAATATTACCGTTATCGTCAATGGCAACACAGCGAGGCACCAATTGCTGATTGTTTCCATAGGTTTTGTACCAAAGCATATTGCCCAAAGTATCTGTCTTTAGCAGAAAAAGGCCATCCCGACCGTTTACATTTTTTGCCCGACCGCATATCACCACTGTATTTTTGTGTATTGAAATACCAAAGGGTAATTTCTCATCATTGGATGAAAAGCTGGTACTAATTTGCTTTTTATGGTGCTTATCAAAACTCATAAAAGCTACATCAAGAGCTGAACCCTGACCTTTTTGCGGGAAAGTAACAAACGTGGTTCCGCTGGGCAATGCAACACTTAGTTGGTATTTCCCTGCGTAAGGTTGACCGTTATTATCTAAAACAGTTAAGAAACCATTTTGCCCGAAACTAATAAACGGGGTTAGCATGACACACAAAGAGACTGCAATTAATTCCTTTAATTGTGACCACATATAACTCAATTATTAAAATGCAACTTGTAAACAGCTAATCTTCTAAACACCGCTACTTCATCGAAAAAACTCGTATAAATTACTCATTCCAATTTTATCAAAATACCTTTGCCGCCTCATATTTTTATTGACTAATGACAAAATTAACTACTCTTTTATCCGGCATTATGTGTGCCATTTTAAGCATCCCCGCTATTGCTCAACCCACAATCACGTCAAATTTTAACCCCATTAACGGTACAATCGGTACACAAGCCGCTGCTGACACTAACGGAGTTAAAGAAAGCGCTGCGGGTGCCAACCAAACTTACAATTTCAGCAACCTTTCACAAGTAGGCCAAGCCGTATCGTACACTTACGTATTGGCAAGCACTACTCCTTATGCTTCACAGTATCAAGGCGCAAACCTTGCTTACGCTGCCCAAAGCACACAAGGCAGTACCGGTTACACATACATAAAGACGACAAATAACTCGTATGAGTTGTTAGGTGTAGCGACTCCTGATGTACAGTATGTTTACACAAACAGTCAACTGGTTATGAGCTATCCTTTTACTTATAACTCAACTTTTACTGATTATTTTGAAGGTTCAGGCGAAAACTCACAAGGCATTGAAACCTTTAGAAAAGGATATACAACAAGTACTGCCGACGGTTACGGAACTCTTACTTTGCCCAACGGTACTTTTACGAATGTGCTGCGTGTGAAAACCGTACAAGACTATAAAGATTCTTTCGATTTTTTAGGTGATGCTTTTGAGTATAAGTACTTCTTTACTACCTACAGTTACTATTCTAACGACTACAGACTGCCTTTGTTAAACATCAGCTATAATGAAATTACAGAACCATTTTTGGGTTCTACATCAGTATCTAAATCGGTTGCTTTTTATCCTAACAGCACTACTTCGGTTCAGGAAAATGATTTAAACAATATCAGCGTTTATCCTAACCCTGCCAGCGACAGGTTTTTTGTGAACAATAACAACGATGCTGAAATTACCACCGTTGAAATACTTGATATAACCGGTAAATCGGTGCTATCTACCCCATATACAGCAGGTAACGGAGTTTCTACATCAGAACTTCCTGCCGGCATTTATATGGTACGTATTTGGAGTGGCGAGCTTGCAATTGGTACGCAACGTATCAACATTGTAAAGTAAGTTTACCCCTAACAATAAAAATACCCCGTGCTTAGTTAAAGTACGGGGTATTTTTATTTAGCTATGAAGAGGGTTATTTATTGATTACCAAACGGCCTGTGCCACGCGTACCGTTGGCGATATTGTTTAGAGTGTACACATATATGCCGTTGGTTAATTCAGTGGTGTTAAGAGTTACTGAGTTACCCTCTATGTTGTTGCCTACCCATACCGGTTTCCCTGTGATATCAAACACTTCAATGGTGTTATTCCCTGCACCTTCCCAAGTAAATGTTACATTAGAGGTAGCCGGATTGGGGAACACATTCACAGGTGTTTGCCCAATCGCCTTTGCTGAAAGCGGGCCATCAAACTCATAAATAATATGCCCTATTTGAATTACTCTGCCCGGATCATGATCAAATCGCACCCACTGTCGCAATAAACCATCGCTTCCATAAATGTATGTATAGTTATACGACTTCACCCACTTTGAATTCATATACAAATCAATTTCAAGTAAGCGTTCCCTATCAAGACTATCGTATTGGTAGGTATATCTTTGGAACAAACTCCAGGATGAAGAGGTTTTGTTCCAAAGCTCGTATATAGTGGTATGAACATTCCCCTTTGCATTGTAGCTGTAATAACTACGATAGAAAGGTGTGGCATTACCTAACGTATCAAGATTGTAATTGGTAACGGTATCTTGTTTGCCATCTGTAGTGTAAACGTATTCTTCTTTTGAGTTATTCCTCCAATTTCCATTAAAATAACGCAAATCATAAACGGTTTTTAATTTCTTATCCTGATCATATTGGTATGAATAACGTAAAAACGGATACCATTGCGTACCATCGTGTAGATTCCAATCATAGTAGTCCCTGTCTCCGTTTGAGTTATAAAAAAACTCCGCTTTGGAATAGTTTACCCAAGCAGCTTTAGATTCATCGAAATTTTGGGTGGTTTCTGTGGCAAGCCTGCCATTGTTGTCATAAGTATATATCCCTGTATCTTTAGGTATAAACTTACCGTCCTTAAATTGTTCGGTATAATAGCTCATCTGCTTTTTTTGCGCAGAAAGGGGTAACACAAACAACAAAGCAATACCCATTGTTGTTAAAAAAGTAAATGTTCTTTTCATTTCTAAAATTAGTTTACTCTCCTAACGCGGGGCTTAATAACGGAGTTGTAAGATATAACCCCTATCACACCTACGATTATACCAATGCAGGTATTGAAACTACATCATTACCATCATCGTATACTTGCTCTTTAAAATTATTACACCCCTCAAATCTTTAACGCCTACTTAAGTTTCTCAAACAAGTATTTACCCCCGCCTTGGCTAAAGTTAAACTTGTTTATCTCGCCACCCTCTTCAATAATAAAATCCATTCTTATTCCTGCTGCACTAAAGGTAAAAGTGGTTTCAGAATTTGCATCCAACGGAAATGCCCCCTGCCCTGTTGCCTGTGCCGTTAATGCACCGCTCACTGCTTTTATGGTAATCTTTAGGGGGAAATTTTCAGCCGCATACAATCCCTCATACGCGGTAAGTTTTTCAGGAGTAAGGGCAACTTTGCCTATTGGCGGTACTTCGTAAGGTTTCCCAAATGCTACGCTCAACAAGGCAATCATTACATCGTTCATTGAGTAGTTAGGACCGTTAATGGTTATAGCTGCTGAAAGGCTATCGCTTGGGAAATACCCCAACATTGAGCTAAATGCATCTATACCGCCCGTGTGTCCATACGACGTGCGTTGACCAAACGGGAAAGTAAAACACCCCATTCCATAACCGCCGTCTTGCTTTTTCATCTCTTCTAATGACGTGCTACTTATTAATTTGCCTTGGAATAAAGCCTCGGCAAACTTGCTCAAATCAGTAGGGGTGCTCACAATAGCTCCTGCCCCGTGCGGTATACTCATATCCGTTTCGGCTTCTTCCTCCCAATCTTGTCCGTTAAAACTGTACGAAGAAGCTTCGTTGTTTTTAATATCGATTGCTCCCCCGTAGTAGGTATTGGTTAGTCCTGCTTTTGCACAAATACGGGTTGTAAGTTCCTCGGCATAGGTTTTCCCTGTCAGGTTTTCAATAATGTACCCCAACAGCACATAGTTGGTATTGCTGTATGCGGCACGGGAGCCGGGGGTAAAATCCATCGGCAGTTTGTAGATTATGTCAAGTATTTCTGCCTGTGTTTTCTTTTGGGTATGATACTGCCCATAGGTTGCGTCGTCTGTAAAGTTGTGCAGTCCGCTGTGGTGGCTTAATAATTGACCGATGGTAATTTTATCCGCACTCGGCACATTAACGTAAAACTTATCCAACTTGGTATCAAGGGTTAACTTCCCCTCATCCACCAACTGAAAAATCATTGTGGCCGTAAACATTTTTGTGATAGACCCTATGCGGTATTTAGTAGCAATATCAGCCGGCAGCTTTTGTTTATCATCTATCTTTTTATACCCTATTGCCTTTGCATACAACACCTTGCCGTTTTTATAAACCACGGCACTGGCCATCATTTTGTTGTTTGCCTCAAGGGCAGTGAAAAGGCTGTCTAATTTCTGAATATTAATAGATTGCGAGCTACCTATAGAGGCAACTAACAACAGCAATAAAGCGGGTATCAGTTTTTTCATCGTGAATGAAGGATTAGTGAAGTAAAATTACCCCGCCTTCTCATCACGGAAAAAAATAATCCATAAACGGCTGTAAGAAGCCGTTAGAAAGAAACTTTGAGATTAAATAAACACTGTAGTTGAAAGCAGCATACTTTTTTCAAACGCTGCGATATCAAGGCCGGTTTCAACGTTGTTCTCCTGCATAAACTGTATCAGAAACTCCGTTGGCATATTACCTACCAAATCATCATCGGCCATCGGGCAGCCGCCAAAACCTTTAATAGCCCCGTCGAAACGGCGACAACCATTGCCCCAGGCGGCTTGCACTTTCTCGTGCCAGTTATCTTGTCGGGTATGTAAATGTGCACCAAACTCAATGTTTGGGTATTTTTTAATAAGATGCCCGAACAGATACGAAATAGTTTCAGGATTTGCCACCCCAACCGTATCTGATAATGAAATGGTCTTAATGTCTAACCCTGCCATCTTGTCCACCCATTCGTCAACTACGTCAGTGTTCCAAGGGTCGCCGTAATGGTTTCCAAAGCCCATGCTAATGTATATTACCAACTCCTTACCGTTATCCTTGCACAACGAGTGAATATACTTCACATTCTCAAACGATTGAGCAATGGTACTATTGGTATTTCTCACCTGAAAAGTCTCAGAAATAGAAAAGGGAAAGCCCAAATAATTTACCGCACTGTGACTAACGGCTGTCTCTGCACCTTGATTATTGGCTACAATGGCCAGCAACTTAGTATTGGTTGCACTAAGATCAAGGTTTTGAAGTACCGTTTCGGTATCCCGCATCTGCGGAATGATTTTGGGTGACACAAAACTGCCAAAGTCAAGTGTATCAAAGCCCACACGCAGTAAGCCGTTTATATATTCTATCTTTTTATCCGTGGGTATAAAATGGCTGAAACCCTGCATTGCGTCGCGCGGACATTCGATTATTTTCACCTTATTATCAAAAGTTTACACAAAATTTACTTACCCACCAAACCTACTAAAATTTAGCGGTGCACAAAAATACACCTGCTATTTATATATAATAATAGTGCCAACACTTAATTTTTCGTTGCTCCATTAGGTTTTTTAGTAACTTTGCTATCCTTTTTTAAAACCAGAAAAAAGAAAACAAACATTAAGAATTATCAACCCATTATAATGGAGACTCTGAACCCACAGGAAGAACTGGACAGGATAAACCTAGAAGTTGCCGATACCCACGAGGATTTAGGCGATGAGCCGGTGCAGGAAAACCTTACTTATGAAATTAGTACCGACCATGATGACGATACTGTTGACTACGGCACTTTAGGTAAGGAAGAATTGGTAGAACTTGCCATAAAAGCCGCTGCACAAGAAGATTTGAAAGATGCGGGTGAAATAATGCGCAACATTCGTCCACTGCTTGATAATATTTTTGCCGACGAGTATAATGCTGCCCTTGCCGCCTTTATTGAAGAAGGCAACGACAAGGATAGTTTTGAATATAAGGGCGACGGACTAAAGGAGAAGTTTTTTGAAGCTTATAAAGCTTTGCAACGCCGCCGTGCCCAAGAACGCGAAAAAGCAGAACAGGAAAAAACTAAAAACCTTGCTGCTAAACGCACCATACTTGAGAAACTAAAACATCTTACTGAAAGCGACGAAACAGCCAATAGCCTTGAAGAGGTAAAAGAACTTCAACGCGAATGGAAAAAAATACGCGTAGTGCCTCAGGAGTTTGTGCAAGAGTTGTGGGACAGCTACCGTTTTTATCTTGATAAATTTTACGACAATGTTTCTATCAACAATGAGTTGAAAGAACTTGACCGTAAGAAAAACCTTGAGAACAAGATTGAGCTTTGCAAAAAGGTAGGTGAGTTGCAGGAAGAAAAGTCGATTAAAAAGGCTTTGATACTGCTGAACAAATTACACGAAGAGTGGAAGAACATAGGACCTGTGCCTAAAGAGTTTGCCGAAGAAATTTGGAAACGATTTAAAGAGGCATCAGACCTTGTATACGAGCAGAAAAAAGGTGAGATAGCCAAGTTGCAAGAGGTGCGCGAGCAAAACCTGCAACTGAAAACAGCCATTTGTGAAAAACTGGAACTGTTGGTGAGCACTACTCCTGCTAAACCAAAAGAGTGGATTGAAATGACCAAACAAGTAAACGACTTGTTTGATGAGTGGCGTAAGATTGGTAAAGTTCCCCGCGAACAAAACGACAGTATTTGGGCGCGTTTCCGCGATTTACGCAACGGATTCTTTAATGATAAGAATGCGTTTTTCCGTAAGCTTAATGCTGAGAAAACTGAAAATCTTGCTAAGAAAACCGCTATTTGCGAACGTGCTGAAGCACTAAAAGAAAGCGAAGACTGGCAAGGTGCTGCCAACCAACTGAAAAAAATGCAGGAGGAATGGCGCAAAATAGGTCCCGCACCTGAAAAGGTATCGGACGCAATATGGAAACGTTTCCGTGCTGCCTGCGATAACTTCTTTAACCGCAAAGAAGAACACTTTAAAGGCCAAAAAGAGGAGCAACAAGGTAACTTGCAAAAGAAAACCGAATTGCTTACCCAGCTTGAAGGTTTGCTACAAAGCGAAGCCGATACTGAGGCTGCTTTTGCACAAGCCCGCCAAATACAAAAAGAGTGGGGCGAAGTTGGCTTTGTACCTTTTGACAGTAAAAAAGACATCCAAGCCCGCTTTAGCGATGCGATGGATAAGCTGTACAAGAAGCTGAAACGCAACCCTGAAGAAATGAGCGAAGCAAGGCTGAAAGAGCATTACGAAGAACTTTCGAGAATGCCTGATGCAAACACCAAGCTTAAAAACGAAGAGCGCAGGGTGCGCGAAAAAATTAAGTTTTTGCGCGGCGATATTGAAACGCTTGAAAACAACATCGGGTTCTTCCGCCAAGGGAATACCAAAGGCAGCAGCAACCCGTTTGTGAAGCAAATTGAGGAGAAGATAAATAAAGCCAGCGGACAACTTGCACGCCTTGAGCGCGAGTTGAAAGTAATCCGCTCGCTTGCCTAAGGGATATTTTGCTCAATACCGCTTTAAAATACCTTAAATACTACATTACATCAGTGGGTCCACACGGCATCCACTCCCCTTTTGTTTACGAACTGGCTACTAAAATTCTGCCTGATAAGCGCCCTTACGAGGGCTACAAACAGGCCGAGACAGTTCGTAAACAATTACTAAGGGATACTACGCTTATCGATGTAACCGACTACGGTGCAGGTGCCGGAAATGACGGCAAAAAATTATATCAACGTGCTATAAAAGATATTGCTCGTACATCGGCCAAACCTCCGAAACTAGCTAAACTGCTTCATCGCTTGTGTGCACACTACAAGCCTAAATACTTGCTTGAATTAGGCACTTCGTTAGGCGTAAGCACCATTTACCAAGCTACGGCAGTTGCAACCAACCACCCTACAAACTACACTTTTATAACGCTTGAGGGAAGCGAAAGCACCGCTACGATTGCCCGCAAAAACTTTGCTGAATGTGGCTTAGAGAACAACGTGCAGGTAGGTGTCGGTAATTTTGATGACACATTGCCTTTGTACTTAAAACAGTTCCCGCAATTAGACTATGTGTTTTTTGACGGAAACCACCGCTATCAACCCACTATCGATTACTTTCACCAATGCCTTCCCTTAGCGCATGAAAACACCTTGTTTGTGTTTGATGATATACGCTGGAGTGACGAAATGGAACGTGCGTGGGAAGAAATTAAAAATCATCCGCAAGTAACGGTTACCGTTGATTTATTCTTTATGGGCCTAGTATTCTTTAGAAAAGGCCAAGCCAAACAACATTTTACTGTACGGTTTTAAACCATTGAACAATTACCATTTGGATTTCCTTACCGCTGACTCGGTAAGGCCATAAAAACGAAAAACCCGCCTCCCGGCAGGTTTTTCAGAAATAAATAATTGCTTATGGTTACTTATGAATTTTTTCTTTTTAATTACCTCCAATAAAAACGGGTGCTGATTTGAATTCTGTGCCTGATTGTACTTTAACTGTGTAAAATCCTGCGCTCAATCCTTCGCCACTTATGATATACAACTCGCTATCGGTAGTTACCTTGCGGGTTTCCATCACCTTACGACCCAACATATCATATACATTTATTTCAGCTCCTGCGTCTTTTATTACAGGAAAGCGAACGTATATGCTACGGGTATCAGTGCTAATTTCAATTGGGTTTTTACTACTTAAGTAGTCTTCAAATACACCGTTTGAATTGGTTTTTTTGAAGTGCAAAACAAACCTGTTAGCTTGGTTTGTACTTGTATGTGCAAAATTATATTTTTTATTTAAAAGTATATCAGTTTTTGTTCCTGTTTTTCTATCCTCTAAAATAATTTCATCCACTTGATATGGGTTTGTAAACTCAAAATCCATTTCAAAAGTTCCATCAAGTTTAGATTCAAAAGGCATTTCTACCGAGTAAAAGTCATCTTTGATTTCTTTTAACACATTAAATACTGCACTCTTCCCATCTTCGGTCAAAGTGTAAAGATTAGGAGCATAAGGGTCGTTTTTCAGTTTATGGGCATCCAACCTGTCAAACTTATTATTACCCCTAAATTGGTCGAACCATAAATACGCTTCATCACTTACCTTTTCAGGGCTTTTCACCTTAATACGCAACATATCAAAGTCGTTAGTTTTGCGTCCGATGTTGTTATACATCGAGTCTGTGGTACGCCAGCTGTTGTTTACAGTAAAAGAAGCGCTATCGATTGCAGCTCTTACATAAAACACATGGAACGGGGGAATAACACTGCGACCGCCATTTGCAACAAGTCCGTTTTCAGCGCGGTACATTGAGTACACTCCGCGTTTTTTACAACCACCGCAACCTACGCTATCATCCCAAGTACCGCTAATATCCCATACATAGTATGAACTACCACCCTCAAGGTCAGCTTGCTCTTGGCAGCTGATACCGCTGGGATATGGATTAGCTATCATGTGCCAACCTACAGTATCATCATATCCCTGTCCGGTATATCCGTTGGGATTATTACGACCTAACATAGTTGTGAAGTTGCCAGTACCCGGGTAAGTACCGTTAATATCAATCATAAAGCTTGCAGCACTGGGTTGAAAACCATAGCTAAGCGGCCACAAGTAGATGGCGTAGTGCTTGTTGTGCATAGTTTCATCGGCTGTAACGGGCCTCCAAGAATTTACCAAACGTGTTTGATCAAAATTCCATACGTTCCAGTGAGAAGCAGGAGAGTAAAATAAAGTAATATCGTCGTTAAGCTCGTTGCTCAGGGTCGCATCTTTAAGCGGAGAAGTAAAGTGTCTCCATTGTTCTAATGAAGATTGTACCCCATCTCCCACTTGCATTTCCATGTACATGGTGTCTTCAATCGTTCCAGTACCTATCCCTGCAACTTGTCCGTATTGAGTAGGGCTAAGAGCCTTAAGTTTTAAGCGTTTATCATTAGCATCCAGTGAGCCTGCCAAGTGATATACTACACCGCGAATTTGGGCTGTATCACCGCAAACCACTGTAGCACCTGAACGATTTATGGTTAAATCTTTAAGCCTGTTGGTTTCGTTAGGGGTAGTTTGATCTAAAAACATTGTATCATTACCGCCTGAACCATCAAACACCATTATTGAGTTTCCATTCGCCTTAAAGCGTCCGGTACTTCCTTGCCCTTCCACCTTACCACTTTGAGTAATACGGAAGTTGCCCAACAGTAAGTTGCCTTGAGAAAACAATGTTGTATTGGCCACAGTCATGCTATCAAGCATGGTAACGTTGTTATTATTATTAACAGTAATACCTGATAGCGACCTATTTTGCATGTTAACGTTTTGGGCGGCCGTTGCGTTAAATATCACCGGGCCGTTTCCTTGTACATTTGAAGCAGAGACCCAGTTGGTGCCTTTAAAAGCTACGATTGTGCCTCCGGTTATGTAAACGTTGGTTGATGCTTTTATCTCAACATCGTATTGTGAGTATCCTGCAAGGGCCGGCAATACCATCACAGCAGCAAGTGCTGTCCTTACGATACTTTTGGGCGTGTTAAACAGTTTCATATTCCGGTTCCTTATTATGGAGTTTATACCCTTTGGATAGTGATTAATTATCGTTGTATGCTATTTCAGTCCAAGCTGAACCATTCCATATCATCATAATGATATCATTTTCATACAAATCGCGGGTACCTTCGGTATTGGTATTGTGTGTACCAACGTTGTCAATTATCCTGATTCCGTCAAAACCACCGGCAGTAATACATTCGATGATTATTATCTGACCTACCTGTAAGCCGGGGCTAAGTACAATTGAACGCAACGATGGAGAGTTGTCAGAATCGATGCGTAAGTATGAACGGTTGTCTACTTCATATGGGAAGTTATTTGAGTTTACAATGGTAACTGTACCGTTTGTAAGTGTCGTACGAGGACGTAGTGAAAAACCACCGTGCACGTCAAGTGCAGTAAGAGGGTCTTTGTTATCAATACCTACGTTACCACCCCATGTAGCTGTAATTACGTTTGAGCGGTCGCAAAATTTGTGACCGTTACCTACTACAAATAAGTGGTTGGTACTATCTACCCAAAGGCGGTTACCGGTTACTGTATCGTTGTATGAACCTAAAGCAACCATGTTGTATGAGTTAACAAATAAGTTTTCACCGTGTGCACTGCTGTGCACGCCTTCAACCACGTTAAGTTCACCGCTAACAACACCGTAACTGGCAGTACCTTTTAAGATGTTATTGCCACCAAAAACGGCTGCAAAATCAGCCCCGCTTTGTACTTTATTATTGTCACCTGTTGTAAGAGTGTAGCTGCTATAAACGCTATCGGTTAAACCATATACTAATGAGTTTGTCCCTGTAGCTACGCTGTTTTTACCGCCCACAAATGTGCGCTTGCCTGCTACAAACTGCCCCGTTTTGTTATTGTTAACACGAATTACAAAATCTACTGAATCTGTTGTTCCGATAAAGTTTGAAGATGCACTGGTTCCGGCATTACCATTAATCGACCAAGTAGTGCTTAATGCGCTTGCCAATGAGCGTTTGTAAACCACGCCTGTAGGGTCTATTACTAATAAAGTATCAAGTGCGTTGTGGCTCATGCCCAAAACCCTTAATGGGTTTGATGAGGCAGCAAGTGTTAAGGCATTTGTTGGGGTAGTAGCACCAATACCAAAATGACCGCTGCTTGCTAATACCATACGTTGCACGTTATTAGAGCGGAAATTCAAATCGGTTGCATCGGTTGAACCTATAAAATTTGAACCGGTAAGTGAAGAGTTTCCTGTAAGGCTCCAAAAATTGCTGGCGTTTGCACAAGTGCTTTGCCATGATGAGCCATTATAAACATAAACACAAGAATTGGTGGTGTTGTATATCATCAATCCCGCTGCGGGGCTTGATATCAAATTCATTTCTGAATTTGTCATACGGGGTAAAAGAAACCCGTGGGTAGTTGATGAAAGTTCTAATATAGAAGAGCTATGTGGGTTAGTAGTTCCTATACCCATTTGGGCATTAGATGTAGTAACAAAAGCACTTATAAACAAAACTGTAAAAACCGACGTAACAAAATTCTTCATCGTATTCCTTAAAATTTTTGGTGATACAAAGATTAAAAGGAACTATCCAACGCCCTACCTAATTTATATGAATTGCGGTATTAATATGCGAACGGCTGGTTTTAAAAAGTATCTAAAAAAATGTGTTCAGAATTTAAAATCTATTTTGACGGAATTTTTCTAGAAACGCACTAAAAACAATGCCTGTATGGAAATCCATACAGGCATTAATACGTGTTTTGTAGAATATTCGGTCTAAAATAATTTAAAGTTAGCTGAAAAACCTTTTTTCTTATTACCGCTTTTCTCTACAAACTTAACTCCGTATTGTTCAAGCTCTTTTAGCACAGGGATATAAATCTCTTTATGAACGGGTATAATAACCCCGCGCGATTTTACCTTATTATTCAGTATCAGCTTGGTAGCCATAGCCAGCGGTAAACCCACCGTTTTTGCCATTGCGGTGTATTGGTTGTTTTCTCCCTTCACCTCAAGACTCGATTGAATAATACTTTCTTTCTTGCCTTTTTTGCAATGTATCTCATGATACATCACAATCATATCCTTGTCTTTGGGTTTTAGTTTAAGCTTTTTCTCAAGCAACTTCTGCAAAATTTGAGCAGGCGTTACATAAGTCATCCCTATCTTTTCATCACTCAACAAACCAAGCCAATCAATTGCTTTGTACTCTTTATCGCCCTTTTCTATTTCAAAATTCTTCCACAAAAAGGCATCAAGTTCAGATTTAGCAGGTAAAAACGAGCTTGCAAATTGTTTGTAGGTAAGCTCTGAAGCATCCTCAATCACAAAAGAATCATCGGTAATGCCTAATGCCACCAAACAATTCCATTTTTTGCAAAATCCTTTGTGGCGAAGTGTTCCGCGCAAAACAGTTTTTGCATTTTTTATCCCGTAAGGGTCGATGTATTTAAGCGAGTCTCGGTTTACATAGGCATCATAACCACCTTCGCCGGGTACTTTTATTTTTTCGATTTGTGAAAACACGCGGCTGTAAGGCACATACTTTATCTGCCCATCATCCAAATAGCGAGAGGTACCTTGTCCGGCCAACACCACATTTCTTGGGTTCCAGGTTACTTTATAGTTCCACGGATTATCGTCGCTTTCAGGTGCTATTAAGCCCCCGCAATACGATTTAAACACGGTAACCTCTCCCCCATCTTCGGCTATTGCATCAATCAGCTTTTTGGCGCTCATGTGATCAATACCGGGGTCAAGGCCCATCTCAGTTAAGAAAACTAAATCAGCTTTTTTGGCCGCATCCGATAAGCCTTTCATTTCAGGGCTTGTGTACGATGCAGTTACAAGATGTTTGCCGTACTTTATACAGTCTTCAGCAATCAGGCTGTGCAGTGTAGCAGGCAGCAGAGATATAACTATATCAGAATCTTTTATATATTGCTCTCGCTCTTTCTCGTCAGTGGCATTAAAGGCAATGGGGATGCAATTAGCTAATTTAGCCGTGATTGCTTCCGCTTGTTTTTTATTTGCATCGGCAACAACAACCTGCCAGTTTTCAGCCTGCGAATGGTCTGAAAGATACTTGACAAGATACGAAGATGATTTGCCAGCTCCTATGAGCAGGATTTTACGCATACAGGGCAAAACTAAAACAAGAATTTGAATTCTAATGTTAAATTTTACAATAGCTTAACACTCTATTAATCATTTATAACCGTTTTTTTATGTATCAGAAAAGTACAGCAACCACATTGAGTGTTTTCGCATCAGAAGGCGAATTATCGGAAAACCTGAAAGAAATACTTATAAAAGCCCGAAAAAATACTGAAAACTCATACGCACCCTACTCTAAATTCAGGGTGAGTTGTGCGTTGCAACTTACCGACGGCACTTTGGTTATGGGCTCCAATCAGGAAAACATTGCGTACCCGTCTGGTCTTTGTGCTGAAAGAGTAGCCATTTTTGCAGCAGGAGCACAATACCCCCACACACCGCCAAAAGTAATTGCCATTACCGCAACATCAGAAAAGGGAGTGGTTAATCACCCTCCTACCTCTTGCGGGGCTTGCCTGCAAGTAATGGCTGAATATGAAAAGCGGTTTAATACCGAGTTGACGATTGTGCTGAGTGGTGAAAGTGGGGAAGTGTATGTTGCCGAAGGGGTGAAACAATTTATGCCGTGGAGTTTTGCCAGCGACTTAGTATAACCCCCTGTATATGCATGTATTATATAATTACTTAACGTATTTTTGAGATATGTTGAATAAAGTAAAGCCTTGGATATTTGCACTGCTGTTGTTTGTAACCGCCCTCACAGGCTGGAGCCAAACCAAACAAAACACCTTTTTAGTAAGTGTGGGCAATAATACTATTTCAATGCCTTCATTCAAATTCAATCCGCTGCGACCTTCGTTCCAGGTGGGTTTTGAAAAGGTTTGGACGCAGAAAAAATTCAGCTTGGTTCAAAATTTCAGAGCCGGTTATTTTTACCAGCGTTTGGTGCATCACGGAGTACCCATTTACACACAACTGGGCTATCGCTATACGTTTAAATTCGGGTTGCAAGCGGCTGCATATCTTGATGCAGGCTATATCCACACGTTTACGGATGTGCAGGTGTATAAACTAAACAGCAACGGAGAATATGAACGTGCTGAACGTGCAGGCAGAGCGCACGCCATGTTTGGCTACAGTGTATTACTTTCTTATCCCTTTAAGGGCAAAAAGATTGCTTTCACTCCTTTTATCCAGCATCAGTTTTGGATGATGACCCCGTTTGTTAAAAGCTATGTACCCCTGCTGCCCAATAGCGCGGTACACATTGGCACTTACTTCACCCTAAACCGTTCTGCAAAATGAAGTACCTACTACTATATATATGCTGCATCGCAGCTTTGCTAACTTCATCATGTAAAGATGGGGCTGTCCCTCCTACCCAAACCTGTGAAATTGATTTTGTTGACAGCAGTCAAAACCACCCCAAAGCGGCTATCTATCAAAACATCTTAAATACGTATGTGAAAAAAGGACTACCCGGAGCTGTATTATACATTCGCGATGACAACGGTGTTTGGATAGGTTCGGCAGGAAAAGCTGATATTGATAAGAACATTAACATGGCCCCTTGCGTAGTTTCGAAGGTGGCCAGTGTAACCAAAATGTTTGTGGGTACCGTGGCTCACCTAATGGCCGAAGAAGGCAAATTTGATTACGACGACCCTGCTGCGGCCTACCTTCCCGCCGAGGTAGTTGAAAAAGTAGCCAACGCAAATTGCGCTACCATCCGCCAGTTGATGAATCATACATCGGGAATTTATGATCTTACCACTAACAGTAAGTTTTATTTGGAGGTTTTGAACAACCCCGACCAAACGTGGGACTCTGATGAGTTGATTGAGTTTGCTTACGGACAAGATGCCAACTTTGCCTGCGGCCAACGGGCAGATTATTCAAACACCAATACGATGTTGCTGGGCATGGTACTGAGCAAAATAGCAGGTCGCCCGCACCATGAGTTGGTGAAAGAAAAAATCCTTACCCCGTTAAATCTGCAACACGTGTATTACTACTCAAACGTGGGGTTGCCGGCCAATACTGCACAAGGATATTTTGATTTGTATAACAACGGCACCATTGTGAATGTGAGCAACTACAACACAGGCAGCGGTAACGGATACGGGGGTATGTATGCAACCGTTCGCGATATTGCCATTTTTGCTGACGCTTTGTTTAGGGACAAAACATTATTGAAACAAGCTACGCTTGATGAGATGCTTACGTTTAACGAGGAAGACCCCTACATATTTTTAGGATTGGGAGCCATGAAACGTTTCAGCTACAAAGGCGATACTAAGTTTGCCTACGGCCACACAGGGCGCGACTTGGGATACAGTGCCGATTGCTTCTATTTCCCTAATCAGAAAACTACGATGACATTTATTGTAAACTACGGCACCAATGCTAAAAGCGGATTGAAACAAACGTTTTTAGATTTTGAAGATGCTGTGATTACAGAGATAACGAAGTAGATTATCCTCTTATAAAATAGATGTCGGATTGAAATCCGACCCTTTTGCGATTACAAAGCGTGTAAGGACTTAAGTCCTTACACGCTTTGTAATTTTAACAGTATAGGGTTTAAACCCTATACCGTATCTCAACTTTTCAATATTGGGTTTTAGTGTAAACACCTAACTTCGCAACCACGTATGGGAATTAAGTCGATACTTGCCAAACCGCTGGCAGCCATTGTTAGCAAGCAAATTAAAAAATGGGCCTCACAACCTGTTGAAACCCAACAAAAGGTATTTAGCAGCCACATGGCCGTATTGGCGCAAACAGCCTTTGGCCGCGACCACGGTATCACGGCAACTACAACTTACGAGCAGTTTAAAAAACAAGTACCCGTGCGTGATTACGAAGCTCTGCGCCCCTACTTGGAGCGTGTAGTAGCCGGCGAGGAAGACGTAACTTGGAAAGGCAAACCTTTATACCTGTCAAAAACATCGGGCACTACATCGGGGGTAAAATACATACCCATTAGTAAAGAAAGTATGCCCAACCACATTAACTGCGCCCGAAACGCATTGTTGATGTATATAAACGAAACCGGAAATGCAGCCTTTATTGACGGCGGTTTGATTTTCTTATCGGGCAGCCCTGAGTTGGATAAAAAGAACGGCATTTTTACGGGTCGCTTATCAGGTATAGTAAACCACCACGTACCCCAGTACCTGCGACGCAACCAACTACCCAGCTACACCACTAACTGCATTGACGATTGGGAAACCAAAGTGGATGCTATTGTGGGCGAAACTGTGAATAAGGACATGACGCTTATTAGCGGTATTCCACCTTGGGTACAGATGTATTTTGATAAACTGACCGAGAAAACAGGCAAGAAGATTAAAGACATTTTCCCCAACTTCAGCGTGTTTGTGTATGGTGGTGTAAACTTTGAACCCTACCGCAAAAAGCTGATTGACAGCATAGGCAAACAAATTGACACGATTGAAACTTACCCCGCATCAGAAGGGTTTATAGCATTTCAAGACAGTCAGAAAGAAGAAGGCTTGTTGCTGGTACTAAACGAGGGTATCTTTTTTGAGTTTATCCCAACGGCTGAATATTTTGACGAAAACCCCACCCGCATCAGTCTTAAAGATGTGCAAGTGGGCGTTAACTATGCAGTGATATTAAACACCAATGCGGGGCTTTGGGGCTACAGCATTGGCGATACGGTAAAATTTGTAAGCACTGCTCCCTACCGTTTGGTGGTTACAGGTCGTATAAAACACTTTATATCAGCCTTTGGCGAACACGTAATTGGCGAAGAAGTAGAACACGCGCTTATGAGCGTGGCTGCCGAAGAAGGTGTAGATGTGATTGAGTTTACGGTAGCTCCCTACGTTTCGCAAACTAAAGGACAAAGCTACCACGAGTGGTTTGTGGAGTTTGGTACTGAGCCTAAAGACTTAGCTGCCTTTGCAAAAAAAGTAGATGAAGCCCTGCAAAAGAAAAACGTGTATTACTACGATTTGATAGTGGGCAATATCCTGTTGCCTTTAAAACTTAACAGCGTACCCAAAAACACCTTTATTAATTACATGAAGGCCGAGGGTAAACTAGGCGGGCAAAATAAAGTACCACGCTTGAGCAACGACCGAAAAATAGCTGATAAACTCACTGAACTGTCTTCTCAATCCTAACAATGAAATACCTGCTGCTATTGTTGGCCGTGTTGCCCATCGCTTCATTTACATTCATACATTCTAATCAAACAGAAAAGAACTGTGTTTACTTTCACACAGGGAGTTTTGGCACCGGAGACAAAAGTGTACCCGAAGGGTATTACATTTTGGAGCGAAACGACAGCATCCAAAAAGAAATAATACACGGTACAAACAAGTGGACTACCTATAAAATAAAGTGGACCAGCGATTGCGAGTATACACTTGACTTTATAGACTGTTATCCCAAGAGCATGGTGTATATGCTTCCAAAAAAGGTTAAAACAAAAATATTGGAAACCCGCGGAGACTCTTGCTTTTACCACGCCTCGGGAAACGGAGCATCAGTAAAACTATGGATGGTGAAGCTGGATAAAGTCCAATAAAATTTTTATCCTTTGCTTTAAACCCTGCCTGCTAACTATACGTTAAGTGAGATAGTTATGGCAAAAATTTACCCCCTGCTACTTCTAGTAACGCTCTTGTTCGCTTGCCAAAAAAAGGACGTGGAGCCCATTTCCTCAAAAACACTTGGCTGTACCGAGATTTTGGAGCAAACACACCCCCTGCGCTTATTGGCCATGCAATTGGTGTATGAAACAGTAACAACAGATACTTCACACCCTGATTATAATAATGTGTTGTTGCCTGCAAAACTGTTAGACAAAACCACCGACGATTTAACAGCCATAAGCCAATTAAACGATAAAGAATCTGACACCGTTTTTAGCATGGCTAAAATCCATAAATACTTCCGTAATGATGTATTGCGGATGTTAACGGTAGAAGCACCCAAAACACCTTGTACCGATAAATTAAGATATTATACCATCACCCCTCAATGTTCATCGGTAGACAGTTTATTGGCTAAGTACAATTTTAGTACCCACAAAACTTCTACAGAACCATACCCGCCCGGTACAGGCGATATAAAATACCTTTACGTTTTCGGCTTGCCTTCCGCTGAACACAGTGGCAATGGCAAAAAAGCTAAATCAAACGGGACTGGTATATTCTGCGCACCCCTTTCCGCCTCCCGTGGGCAAGGGGTTGCAAGTATTTACGGAGCATACCACAACACACACGTTTTACACCTTTGGCTACGGCTGGGACGATTGCCAAAGCGGATGTATGAATTGGCGGTTCTGGAAATTTAGTGTGAGTGTTATGGGGAAAGCTTCTTTTATAGAAAGCTGGGGGGATGATAATCCTTTATTCCTATAAAAACGCTCGTATATTTGTTGTAGTTCAAAACATAAAACCAAACACTTTTTGTTTTGCATTAAAAATATTATTACCTTTGCCGTCCTTTTAAAACTGAAAGTATAATACGATGAAAGCTGATATACATCCAAAAAATTACCGCAAGGTTGTGTTTAAAGATATGTCTTGCGACTATGCCTTTATGACCCGTTCTACTGTTGAAACCCGCGATACCATTGTATGGGAAGACGGTAACGAATACCCTTTGTACAAATTGGAGATTTCATACAAATCGCACCCTTTCTTCACTGGTAAATCAAACTTGATAGATACAGCCGGACGTATCGACAAATTCCGCAAACGTTACGCTAAAAAATAAGTTTCGTTTTAAACTTATTTCATAATATTGAAGCCCCTGATATATCGGGGGCTTTTTTATTATTGTAGCCTGATGAATATTATCCTTTTCGATACCAAACAACGCATTAACCTGCTCCCGCTTACTTTTACGCGCCCTATGGGTGAACTAAGGGTAGGTATATTAACTGCTGCTGAAAGGTGGAAACACCTTACCAAAGCCCCCATCAGCTATAAAACCCAACCGTATCTTTCAACCTTATTCCCCATGCAGTTGAGTGCTGATAACTACTTTATCAATGGCGGTGTAGTTGCTGATACCGAATTGGCAAAAGAAATTATAGCACTTAGTATAGGTGAAGCACTTTACAGCAATGGCTCATTAATAGCTGCAAGGCTTACCCAAACCGACGGAGAAGGCTTTGACGCAAATACCTTCGCTCCTGCCAATAAGCGTGAATTTTACGGTGCGCTTGAAATTAAAGCCACACACGATGTGTTTATGCTAAATGACAAAGCTCTTCGTTCTGACTTTAAACTGCTAACTGAAGGACGCAAAAGCAAAGCCATTAGCGATACTAACAGGGTAATTGCCCCTGAAAATATATTTATTGAAGAAAGTGCTACCGTAGAGTGCGCCAACCTTAATGCGAGCACAGGCCCTATATACATTGGCCCTGATGCAGAAGTAATGGAAGGCAGCAGCATACGCGGCCCGTTTGCCCTTTGCGACCACTCACAGCTTAAGCTAAACACTAAAATTTACGGCCCAACCACCGTTGGTCCGCATAGTAAGGTTGGCGGCGAAGTAACCCGCAGTGTAATTATGGGATACAGCAACAAAGGCCACGACGGCTTTTTGGGCGATAGTGTATTGGGCTACTGGTGTAATTTGGGAGCCGACACCAACAATAGCAACCTAAAAAACAATTACGCCGAGGTGAAACTGTGGGATTACGAAAGCAAACGCTTTAAAAAAACAGGCTTACAGTTTTGTGGGCTTATTATGGGCGACCATAGCAAGTGCGGTATTAACACCATGTTTAATACAGGCACAGTGGTAGGAATTTGTGCCAATATTTTCGGGGCAGGCTTCCCCCGCAATTTTATACCTGATTTTGCTTGGGGCGGAGCACAAGGGTTTGAAACCTACCTACCCGCTAAAGTATTTGAAACCGCCGAGCTGGTGTACCAACGCAGGGGCAAAACCCTTACCGATGACGAAAAAGCAATGCTTACTGAAGTGTTTAACCAAACCAAAGAAGACAGGTTTTGGGAGAACGCTAAATAATTTCATGAGTAGCGTTTATGTTGGTGTATTAACCGCATAAAAATGATGCTCAGGATATTAACTTTAAACTGAAAACTTAAAACTAAAAGATAGATGCGCAAAACGATTATCGCCGGAAACTGGAAGATGAACAAAACAGCCGAAGAGGCTCAAGGATTAGTATCAGAAATAGTGAACATACACCGTGATGAGATAAACAACGGTGCTGAGGTAGTAATTATCCCCCCCTTTGTTCACCTAAGCGGTACTTATAGTCTTATAAAAAATTCAGCCGTTAAGTTGGGCGCACAAAATTGCAGCGAACACGAAAGCGGAGCATATACAGGCGAAATTTCAGCAGGTATGTTGGTTTCATACAATGCATCGTTTGTGATAATAGGTCACAGCGAACGCCGCCAATATTTTGGTGAAACCAATGCTTTACTGGCCAAAAAGGTAGATATAGCCCTTAAACACAACCTTACTCCTATTTATTGCTGTGGCGAAACCATTGAGCAACGCAATGCAGGAGAGCACTTCAACGTTAACGAAACACAAATAACCGAAGGGTTATTCCACCTTAACGCTGATGAAATGAAAAAAGTAGTTATTGCCTACGAACCTGTGTGGGCAATAGGCACAGGTGTAACTGCCAGCAGCGCACAAGCGCAAGAAGTGCACGCATTTATACGCAGTACTATTGCTAAAAAATACGGAAACGAAGTGGCACAAAGCATTACCATACAATACGGGGGAAGCATGAAACCCGAAAATGCAGCTGAACTATTGGCACAACCGGACATTGACGGTGGCCTTATTGGTGGAGCTGCATTAAAATCGCGCGACTTTATCGAAATTATTAAAGCCGCCCGCTGATGCAATACCTAGAATTCAACATCCCCTGCAACGCCGAATTGGGCGAAATACTAATGGCCGAACTCTCTGAAGTGGGCTTTGACAGTTTTTTGCAAGACGAAGACCATATAAAAGGTTACGTTGAGCAAGAATCGTTTGACCCTGAAGAGTTGAGAATTATTCTTGAGTACTACAACATCCCTCAAGATGCCATTCGCAAAAGCATGATGGAAAACAAAAACTGGAACGAAGCATGGGAAAGCAACTACCAATCGGTGGTAGTTGCTGATAAATGCTACATCCGTGCTGATTTCCACGAGCCTAAACCACAATACCCGTATGAGATTATCATACAGCCTAAAATGTCTTTCGGCACAGGCCACCATGCCACTACATCGCAAATGATGGAGCTGATGCTGGTTAAAGATCTTAGAGGCAAAACCGTATTGGATATGGGTTGCGGCTCGGGCTTACTGGCCATACTTGCCTATAAAATGGGTGCAAAAATGATTACCGCTGTTGATAACGATGAGTGGGCGTATAAAAACACCCTAGAAAACATCGTACGCAACAAGGTACAAAGTACCCATGTAGTATTGGGCGAAATTGAGGATGTTGAACATGAGAAATACGACATCATCCTATCTAATATTACCAAAAACATTAACCTTGAATACATAGCCCACTATGCCGGAATGATGAAAAAAAATGGTAGGCTTATTGTATCAGGTTTTTATGAAAGCGACCTAGAGGATATTAAAAACCACGCAATAAAATTTGGTTTCAGGCTGTTAAGCAATAAGACCACTAATAACTGGACAGCCGCAATTTTTACTTATGATGAAGTTTTATAAAAGTATAACCGCGTTTTTATTTTTAGCTGCACTTATTACATTCTCAAAAACCGCCAATGCCCAAAAAAGCTTTGGCAGAGAGCCCGAAACCTTTATGAAGGAATTGGAGGCTTTTATGACCAAAGACCGCAACGAAAGCGGTAAGTTGGTTTTTGAAGCATTTAAGGCAAAGTGGGCGGCCAAAAGTATTCCCGACGACAACTTGCAACGCATAATAATTACTTGTAATGAAATGCTTGACAAGAAGTTGCGCCCCAACCCCGACTTTGAAAACTTCTTGAACACAGTGATTGCCTTTGTAAACGAAGGCAAGATGGAAAGCCACCACATGAAGTGGGACAAATTAGTACGCCCCTACTACAACAAGAAGGGACGTGACTTGGCTTTGTTTATAGAAACAACGTTGGGTTTGTTGCAAAGCGGTGCAAGCAGTAATACTAAAACACGCACATGGTACATACTCTCAAAAGACTTTGATTTTGTAGAAACAAACGGCAGACCAAGCGCCACATTTGTCAAAACCGATATTAAATGTGTAAGTCCGCGTGACTCTGGTTTCTTGTACGAAACCAAAGGCACCTTTTTTATGGACGACCTGACCTGGGATGGAAAAGGTGGCAATGTATCTTGGGAAAGGGCTGCACTTGACCCCAAAGTGTGCTTTGCCAAACTGGATAAATACGCCATTAATTTTGAACGAGGCGAATACCGTGCTGATTCAGTAAAATTTTACAACAGCGAGTACTTACCCGGTGAGGTATACGGGCATTTGGATGAAAAGATAATGGACCAAGTGAGCAGTGCTGAAAAAGCCAGCTATCCTCGTTTTACCTCTTACAGAAAAGACCTTATCATCAACAAATTTGTTGAAAACGTGCGCTATGTGGGCGGTTATGCCCAACACGGAGCCAAGATACTTGCCAGCGGTGATGAGAAAAATCCCGCTACCTTCCGCTATTACTATAAAAACCGTTTGGTATTGCAGGTTTCGGGCGAAGAGTTGTTTGTATTTAAAAACGAAAAAGTAGTAACCGACGATGCTTCTGTTACCATTTTCTTAGATTCAGGAACCACTATTTTCCACCCCCGTGTAAACTTTAACTACCAAGTGGCCGAAGAAAGGGTAACCATTACCCGCGGTACTGAGCCTTTGTTTAGGGCACCTTTTATAGACAATTATCACAACATGGAAATCCATGCGGATGTGATTACCTGGAACATAAAAGAACCCAAGATTGATATTAAAATGATTTTGAAGGACGAAGCAGCCACCTTCTATTCATACAACTTCTTTAAAGAATACCGTTACGAAAAGCTGCAAGGGATGCTTGCCTATAACCCCTTGCAAAAAATTAAACAGTATTGCGATGAAAAGAAAGTAAAAGAGTTTTACCTGAAAGATTACTCAAAATGGGCAGCGAGTACGGTTGATAATCTTATCCCGCAGTTTATTACCCTGCACGATGCTGGCTTCTTAAAGTACTACGGCACCAACCAGTTTGTGCAGGTGTATGAAAAAACCTTTAACTACGTAAACTCACACTTTGGCCGTACAGATTATGACGTAATCAGCTTTCAATCTGTTATCGGTGGTTTGCCCAATGCAAGTATTAACCTTGAAAACTTCGATATGAAAATCGAAGGGGTGCCGCAAGTAAAATTCTCTGATTCGCAAACCGTATTTGTAATACCTACCGAACAACGTTTTACACTTCGCGGCAACCGCGAAATGAAACTTGAAGGTAAAGTAAGAGCAGGTCGTTTCGAATTTTTTGGTAAAGGCTTTAGCTTCAACTACCAAAAGTTTACGATTGATATGAACAACGTAGACTCTATGCGTTTGTTCTTCCCTGACGAGAACAACAACCTTGTAAAAGTAAACTCGGTACTGCAAGACATTAGCGGTACGTTGTTTATTGACCAACAATACAACAAATCAGGATTGAAAGAATATTCTGAATACCCCATTTTTAAAAGTAACAAGGGTTCAAAGGTTTACTACGATTACTACACCACATTTGGCGGGGTATACAAGCGCAGTAACTTCTACTTTAGCGTTGACCCTTTTACCATCGACAGTTTGGATAACTTCTCACGTTCGGGTCTTCGTTTCCCCGGCACGTTCACTTCGGCGGATATTTTCCCTGAAATGCGCGAAACCCTTGTGCTGATGGATGATTACTCGTTAGGTTTCATCAAAACCGCTACCCTACCTATGTATAGGGGAACAGGAAACACTACCATGACCATGAACCTGAGCAACAAAGGGTTGTTTGGTACAGGCGAAATAAGCTTTGCGGGTTCGGTAACCAAATCAGATAAGTTTACTCTGTTCCCTGATTCTACCAATGGTTTTAGTGAGTCGTTTGATTTGAAAGAAAGCACCCTTAACCCCGGAGTAAAGGGCAAAAACGTGTACACCCATTGGGAACCCTACAACGACCGTATGAGCCAATTTACTATTGATGAGCCAATGAGCCTATATACCGATGCTAAGTTTTTTGGCGAGTATATTTTGGGTAAAAAAGGGTCAAAAGCCAATGGTGATATGCACTTTAATGATGCCATACTTGGTTCGCGAAACATGAGCCTTGGCCAAAAGAAATTTAACGCGGATACCTCTACCCTTGTTATCAAATCAATTGATACCAGTAAATATGCATTTAGGGCTATAAATGTGAAAGCCGACGTAAACATGGAAAAACGTATCGGTGACTTTAAAGCCTTGGGCGATGGTGCCAACTCTGAGTTCCCTTACAACTCATACAAAGGCTCGCTAAACGAGTTTAAATGGGATATTAAAGCCAAAACCTTGCGCTTTATTGCACCTCCCGGAACACCGGAAGAGAAGCAATACTTTGTATCTACCAATGGTGCGCAAGACTCGCTTAACTTCATGTCGAAGGATGCTTTGTACGACTTAAAAGACTTTGTACTGTATGCTAATAAAGTGCCTTACATAAACATTGCCGATGCCCGCGCCATACCTGATAGCGGCAAGGTAGTAATACGCCAATACGGTGCAATGGATACTTTGCGCAAAGCAAAACTATTGGTAGATACTGCCAACAAATACCACACTTTGTACGATTGTAAACTGTTTATAGCCGGCAAATACCAATACTATGGAGATGGGTATTATGACTACGTTGACCGTTCGGGCAAAAAGAACAAAATATTGTTTAATGATGTAAGGGCTGAAAAGCTGACCAAACAAACGGTTGCCAGAGGTACTATCAATATTCCGCATGATTTTACACTATCGCCACGCATAAAATACCGAGGGGATGTGATACTGACGGGTGCTAACCGAGGGCTTGATTTTGACGGGTTCTTTATGGCCGATACTGAGGTTGACCCCCCACTTACTTGGTGGGTGCGTCACAAGCAGATTATCGCGCCTGACTCTGTGTTCTTACAAGTGGTTGAGCCTAAAAATGATGATAAAAAAGACCTGTTCACCGGTTTCTGCGTAGCGAATGATACTGCACTTATGTACAGCAACATATTTAGCCGCAAGCGTAACTATTCTGACGGTGAAATATTAAATGTAAACAAAGGCGTATTCTTCTACGATGATGCCGCAGGTGAGTTTATCTATGCTGATTCACAAAAACTATACGCGAACAGTCCCAAAGGAAACTACTTTAGCTATAACCACAAGGATGGTGAAATGTATGGCGAGGGTAATGTAAACTTTGGAGTGAACACAGGCGAGCTTAAAATGAGCACTGCGGGTAATGTTACCCACTCATTAAAAGACTCTTCGTTTGAGATTAAATCAATCCTGTTGCTTGATTTCCCCTTCCCTGAACCTGCCCTAAAACGCATGTTCGACCAATTGGTGGCTAACGGAACGGGAAATATCTCTTCAAACGAAACTGAACCTTTCTTAGAAAAAGCACTGGCAGAGATATTGGACGAAAAAGCATTTGCTAAAGCCAAAGAAAGTATCGAAAAAACAGGCCGTGTAGAACCTATTAGCGAACTGGCTAAAACACTTTTCTTTACCGATGTTGATTTTGTTTGGAGCCCCAAAACCAAATCGTTTAAGGCTGAAGGAAACTTTGGTTTATCAAACCTTGGTAAAGATAAATTAGGAAAGAAAATGAGCGTGAATATAGAAATTGAGCGTAAGCGTAGCGGTGATGAAATTACATTCTATATCGAATCGGGTAGTGATGATTGGTATTTCTTTAACTATGTTCGTAATAAGTTATACGTGCTTTCTACTGATAATGACTTCATGACCATTATCAAAGAAAACCTTGAAAAGTACACCAAAGACACATTTAGTATAGGTTTAGCCACTGAACAGGGCAGAAAGAAATTTTTGCGTAGTTTTGAAACCGAATAATACACCATGAACGAATTGCTTTTAATCACCTTATTGAGCCCTGTGGCCTACCTGTTGGGATCTATTCCCAGCGCGGTTTGGATAGGCAAGGCAATGTACGGTATTGATGTGCGCGACTATGGCAGCGGTAATGCCGGTGCCACCAACACTTTTAGGGTGTTGGGCAAAAAAGCAGGCAGCATTGTGCTGCTGATGGATATGCTGAAAGGCTTTTTTGCAGCTTATTTAGTGAATTTAACAGGCGTAGTGCCTAAGGATAATCCCTTTAAATATGTGAACCTGCAACTGCTATACGGTTTATTAGCAGTTATGGGGCACTTGTTTCCCATTTTTGCACAGTTTAAAGGTGGTAAAGGTATTGCTACACTGTTTGGAATGATTGTATGCATTGATTACCAACCGGCTTTGCTTTGTTTGGCTATATTTTTGTTCATACTCTTTACAACACGGTACGTATCATTAGGGTCTATACTAGCGGCGGTATCATTTCCGTTTATGATAGTATATGTATTCCACGAAAAGGTACCCTTGTTTATCGCCTTTGGAATTACAGCCGCGTTTTTGGTAATCTTAACCCACCAGAAAAACATTCGTAAACTGGTGAACGGTACCGAAAACAAAGCCAAGATTTTTAGAAAACACAGGCAAAATCCATAAATATATAGGAGAGTAGTTTTATGAACATGAGCGGAACTTCAATAGAAACTTTTGAAGAGGTTGACCTGCTTGAGTTACTTACCGAAACACGCAAGCTGGTTTTGTATAACGACGACGTTAATACTTTTGACTTTGTGATTGACTGCCTGATAGAGGTATGCAAACACGATGAGTTGCAGGCAGAACAACTTGCCGTATTGGTGCACTATAAAGGTAAAGCCATTGTAAAAGAAGGCGAAGCCGAAAAACTGGCGCCCATGTGCACAGCCCTAACGGATAGGGGATTATCAGCCGTTATTGAATAATCAGAAGTTTATTGGGAATGCCAATGCGTTTATCTTAAAACACATTGGCTGTTTTGTTCAGTTGTTCTTCAACAACGGCAAGCCCTTCTTCAAAACTATGAGGGTCGTACCCTAGTTTCTCGCGCGATTTTGTAATATCAAAACCGGTACGTGGCGGACGTTTTGCGGGCTGTGTAAACGTGCTGCTGTCAGCTCTGCCAATCAGGTTTTTATCAAGCTTCCAAAAATCGGCCACACGTTGTGCCAACTCGTACACATTCATAAAATCCTTACCGCTTATGTTATATATACCCTGCGCCTGTTTCATTTCAGCCAGGTAACATCCCATTGCCAAATCTTCTGCAAGTGTTGGGGTGCGGTATTGGTCGTCAACAACATTAATTTGCTTACCCTGTTCTAATGAACCTTTAGCCCACAATACAATATTGCTGCGGCTCATATCATTAGCCACACCGTATACCAATACGGTGCGAAGTATAGCCCAGTTCTTACAATTTTCTATAATATACTGCTCAGCTTTTAGCTTGCTCTCGCCGTAATAGCTCAACGGATTAGGTGCGGCCTCCTCAGTATAAGGGCCTTTTTCACCATCAAAAATAAAATCGGTAGATAAGTGTACAAGGTGCACATCAAATTGATTGCACGCCTCCACTAAATATTTCACAGAGTCGATATTCAGCTTATCGCAAGCCTCTTTCTCACTCTCGCAAGTATCCACGTTGGTCATAGCGGCAGTATTAATAACTGCCGTGGGGCAATACCGTATGATATTCAGCATCACCTCGTCCTTATTGGTTACATCCATCTCCTGATATGTATACCCATATCCCTCAAACGCATTGTAGCGGTTAGCCCCTCGAGAAGTCGCTATAAGTTGCGCATCCCTTTTCCCCAGATATAAATCAAGTAACTTCTGCCCCAACAACCCATTGCTTCCTGTAATTAAAACTCTACGCATACAAATTGTTCGTACACGGACCCTCCTGTCCGTCCCCTGCCTAAAATTAGCAGATTACAATAATAGTTTATAAAATGCTAACTGTTTTGGTTTTTTATCAGTACAGTTTTTTAAGTACCAAAACTCTTTTGCAAAGCATTTTCAAAGGTAATTTTAGTAATTAATTACGTAAAGATATTTCGACAAAATACCTGTCTACCCAAAAAAGGGTTATTTCACCCTGTTTTATGCAAAACCGTTGGGATAAGTTTGAAAAGGTATTTTTAATAGTATACCTCTATCAATAATTGCATTGTTTATAGAAAAGCTAAAGGGCGGGCAGCCGGAGTTTTTTAAAATTTTTTGTGTGTAAAAACAAATGCATCCCTATCTATTGCATCATGCCTGCCCTTTTTTATTACCAACAAGCCTGATATTCTTAAAAAATTTTAACGCTTTAAATTTTATCTTTGCAAATTCTTTATGGTAACAACAACCGAGGAAACCATTGCAACGCATCCTGTTGCGGCAAATGTGCAGCAACGCAACCTGTATATTGAAAGTTACGGGTGTGCCATGAATTTTAGCGATAGCGAGATTATAGCCTCTATACTTTCAAAAGAAGGCTACAAAACAATTAACAACGACGAAGGTGCCGATGTGATTTTTTTGAACACTTGTGCTATACGTGAAAATGCTGAAAGCAGGGTTTGGAATAGACTTGCAGAGTTAAAAAGCATGAAAAAAACCAACCCCGACCTTGTGGTGGGTGTGTTGGGATGCATGGCCGAACGCTTAAAAGCTAAATTGCTTGAGCAGGAAAAGATGGTGGATATTGTTGTGGGCCCTGATGCTTACCGTGATTTACCTAGCCTGCTTGCTAAGGTTGAGGATGGCCAAAAAGCTGTAAATGTATTGCTTTCTCGCGAGGAGACCTATGCGGAGATTACCCCTGTGAGGCTAAATACCAACGGTATCAATGCCTTTATATCTATTATGCGTGGCTGTGATAACATGTGCAGCTTTTGCGTAGTGCCCTTTACACGCGGACGTGAGCGCAGCCGGGATGCACACTCTATTGTGGCCGAAGCTGCCGAAATGGCAAAGCTTGGATACAAAGAAGTAACCTTGCTTGGTCAAAACGTTGACTCGTATAAATGGGCAAATCCTGAAAACGAAACTGAGACGGTAAACTTTGCCCAATTGCTTGAAAAGGTGGCATTGGTAAACCCTGATTTGCGTGTCCGTTTTTCTACCTCTCACCCAAAAGACATTACCGACGAGGTATTGTACACAATGGTGAAATACGAAAACATTTGCAACTACATACATCTGCCTATACAAAGCGGTAATAGCCGTGTATTAGACTTGATGAACCGCACATACGACCGTGAATGGTATATGGAGCGTGTTACCAAAATACGTGAGATTATTCCCGATTGCGGCATTAGTACCGATATTATTGCAGGCTTTTGCAGTGAAACAGAAGAGGAACACCAAGATACGTTGAGTATTATTGAGTGGGCTAAATTTGATTTTGCTTATATGTATGAATATAGCGAGCGTCCCGGTACGTTGGCTGCCCGTAAATATCCCGATGATATTCCTGCCGAGGTTAAAAGACGTCGTTTGCAAGAAATTATCGCACTTCAAAATAATATGTCGAAGCGTAAAAACGCTGAGTACATAGGTAAAGTTTGTAAGGTGCTGATTGAAGGTAATTCAAAAAAATCAGCCGATGAGTACAAAGGCCGCAATGACCAAAACGTTACCGTTATTTTCCCTAAAGAAAATGCAAAACCCGGCGATTATGTGAATGTGTTGATTGAACGCAGCACAACCACCAGCATTATTGGCCGCATTGTGAATTAATGAAACTACGCGCCAAGCAATTTATCGATGGGGTATTAGGCGGCCTGCTGGTTATTTTTAACCTGATGGTAGCCCGCCCGCTTGGTTTGTTATTGCGTCGCGACCATACTTTACGTAAAGATCCTGAATACATTATTGTAATAAAAATGCTGGGGCTGGGCAGTTTGTTGCTGGCCAGTGATGCATTAGTTTCACTGAAAAAACGCTACCCAAATGCCAAACTGATACTGATTAGCGGCAAGGGAGTAGTACCTGGCATAGTGCCAACAGGTCTTTTTCACCACGTTTGGGTGATGGACGATAGCAGTCTTCCTAATCTATTGCGTTCATCGGTTGCAATACTTACCAAAAGCTGGGGTTTAAAAAACCGTTGGCTGGTTGATTTAGAAGTATATTCAAAACTAACCACTATCTTTTCGTTGTGGACCATGTCGCTTAACCGCTTCGGGTTTCAGTTAAATAAAGTACACTTCCGTAATTTCCTAAATACCCACAACTGCTATTTCAATCAGTTTTGCAATGTGCAAGACAATTACCGCAGCCTTGTGCGCATGATGGGTGTTGAAGAGTTTACCGAGTTTACAATCCCTATAAAAGACAGTGCAGGCCGCACTAACGAAGCAGGCAAAAAGTACATTGCCATTAACAATACTTGCAGCGAGTTGGGCGGTTATTTACGAAAAATCCCTGCGCAAACACTACAGGCCATTTGCACACATATACTGCAAACCACTCCATATAATATAGCTTTCACAGGTGCTCCCTCTGATTTTAAAGATAACGAAGCGTTTATCAGCCAATATTTAAGCAATGCAGGTGAACGAGTAGAAAATATTGCAGGCAAGTATGGGTTTGCTGAGTACTACCGCTTTTTGCACGAAGAGTGTGTGTTGATGCTCACCATTGATTCAGCACCATTATTTATAGCATTAAAAACAGGCTTACCAACGGTATCGGTTTGGGGGCCTACCAATCCTACCCACCGCTTGTCGGCTGATACTATTAATAGTGCCCGTCATAAAGTACATTATCTTGCTGTAGAGTGCTCACCCTGCCTGCACCATACCAAAGTATTGCCTTGTGGCGGCAACAACTTTTGCATGAAAAATATGCAAGCCGCCGATATACATACTCAAATACAAAGTGTAATTTCGGCACTTTAATATGCAGGAATCTTCCATTACCAAATATCGTTGGTTCATTTTTGCCTTTTGTTTTGCCCTGATTATGTGGCGGGCTTTTACAGTTACCACCGCTAACGGCAATGGCCGCGACAATGTTTTCGGCGATTCTTACAGCGATAAAAACGTGCTCTCGGCTGCCCGTTATTACTACGACTACGGATTTAACGGCACCTACTGGCTACCCACCCAACAATACGAGGGGAAAGGTGATACCAGTTTCAATGTGTACACGCACTATCCTCCCCTACCCGATATACTTGCTGGCATTTACGGCAAGGTTTTAAACACCACCTCTGAACCTGTATTGCGTATATTTCCCATACTTTGGGCAATGGTGTTCTTTTTTGTTATCTATCGGGTGCTTGAGGTTATTTTAAAAGATAAAACGCAGGCCTTTATAGGCGGCAGTATATTGGTCCTATCCAATTATTTTATCACATGGGCCGATAACCTGCATAAACATACGCTGGAAGAGTTGTTGAAATGGCTGTATGTGTATTGCATCTATAAATACTTTAACAACGACGAACGCGAAAACAAATGGATAGCTTGGATGTGCATTATATTCCTACTGGCTATTAATGTGTCGTTTGAGCCGCCTACTTATTTGGCCGTTGTTAGTATCGGTTTCAGCTTGTTATACTCACGCAAGTTATTTACAAAAGTTACCGTATTACCCGGTATTGCTGCAGTTACGGGTTTTATGCTGCACATGTGGCAAAATGCCGCATACTGGGGCAGTTGGGCAGTAGCCTACGAGGATATGATGGCTGCCTTTAAACTCCGCACTACGGGTGAAGAAACCGCAGGGTTTACGGTGAGCGAAATTGGCAATAAAGACTTTAGCATCTTTGATATTGCCTTTGAGTGGTTTAACCGTATGGAGCGTTTTTACCTTGTACCCGGCTGGGCAATTTTACTATTGGCAGCATGGGGAATGTGGCACATGTATAAACACCAACGCCAATTATTTTTTATAGCCCTTATTTTATTGCTGGCATCGCTTTCGTGGAGTTTTGCCATGTCGCACCACGCATACGTGCACATGTTTACCAGCCGGCAATGGGGTATTTGGATTGGTTTGATTTGCGCTTATACCTTACCTATATATTATAGCGAAGTGAAAAAAGCCTTTGCAGGTAAACAATATCCGCAAATTGCAGTTCATTCATTATTTATACTTTATATAGCTGCTATGGCAGTGAGCCAGCAGGTATACGGCCTGTATTTAAAAAACGGATTCGCCTTCGGCTACCTGTAATATGCAAATCACTCTCGAAGATTTTAAACGTAACAGTCAGCGACAAAAAGAAGAAAACAAGGCATTTTATGCCCAGCTGAAACGCCGCAAGCCAAAAAACCTTGATGATAGTTTCCACGAACTGCACGAGGAAGTGTTTGCTGAAACCGACTGTTTGGAGTGCGCCAACTGTTGCAAAACAACCAGCCCCATGTTTACCGATAGGGACATTGAACGTGTTGCTAAAGCGTTGCGTATGAAACCCGCCGATTTTATTGCTGAATATTTGAAGATAGATGAAGATGGTGATTATGTTTTGTTGTCTTCTCCCTGTCCGTTTTTAGATAGTGATAATTATTGTGTGGTATATAAAGACCGCCCGACAGCTTGCCGCGAATACCCCCATACCAACCGCAAACGCATGGTGCAAATTATGGATATTACTTTCCAAAACACTTTAATTTGTCCCGCTGTGCTTGCTATTACTGAAAAACTGAAAAAAGTATATTGAGCATTACAACCTCTGATAAAAAATTATCGTTAGATATAACGCAAGGGCAAATTGCGCCGACTATATATAAACCAATGCCATATATTTGCAGGCTAAGTTTTTTTTGATTGGCAAAAAACTTCTATTATTGAAGTTTGAATACGCCCTAATAATACCAAACTGAACGAATAAGTGAATATGAAAAAACTTCTATTAACAGTTTTACTGGCAACTGCGGCAAGCTATGCAGGCTTTGCTCAGGTGCACCAATGCGCAACTGATGATGTTTACAAGCAAATGGTAGAGCAAGACCCTACTATTTTGCAGCGCAAAGAACTATTTGACCAACAAGCGCTTGAAAAAAGTAAAGAGTTGGTGAAGAAAACAGGGCAAGTACGTATCATTCCCGTAGTATTTCACATTTTCCACAAAGCAGGTAACGAAAACATTTCTGACGCTCAAATACAACGCGAGTTGGATATTTTGAACGAAAGTTTCCGTCGTACCAGCCCTAAATCATCACAAACACGTGATGTATTTAAAGGTGTGGCTTGCGATATGGAAATTGAGTTGCGTTTGGCTCGTAAAGACCCTAAAGGTAACTGTACCAACGGTATTGTGAGGATTTATGAAGAAGAGACCGAAAACGGTACCAACAACATAAAACTTAAAAGTGTATGGCCTACTGACCGCTACTTGAACGTATGGATTACCGAGGAGATTGTGAACAACACAAACCTTCCAGGTATTGCCGGTTATGCTCAATTCCCTTGGTCGGGTAGCTACAATACTGATGGTGTTATTATCCGCTCAGACCAAATTAGTGATATGGGTACCAGTAACCCCGGTAACGCTACTACAGTTACTCACGAAATTGGTCACTGGTTAGGTTTGCTTCATACTTTCCAAGACAGCTGCTTAGGTGGTGATAAAGTTGACGATACCCCTCCATGCGCTGATAACAGGTCTACAATTCTTAGCTGTGATTACAACAGGAATACTTGTGGTACCGATAACCCAGATTTGCCAGACCAAATCGAAAACTTTATGGATTATACCATTGGTACTTGCCAAAACATGTTTACCATCGGCCAAAAAGCTCGTGTAGATGCAACGATGGAAAACTGGAGGCCTTACCTATGGTCAGTACAAAACATGATAGCTACAGGTACTGATGTTCCTAACGCTCCTGCTGCTTGTGCACCTATCGCTGATTTTTACTCAATCGACAACCAACGTTCACGCAGCCAATTTGCTTGCGCAGGCGGTGCGGCAATTGATTTTAGAGATAACTCATACAACTACGCAGGTACAATTACCCGTCAATGGATTTTTGAAGGCGGTACACCAGCAACTTCATCAGCTACCAACCCAACCGTATCTTACGCTCAGGCCGGTAAATTTGATGTTACTTTGATTGTAAGCAATGTAAACGGTACTGATACAATGGTAATGGAAGACTACATTGAAGTAATCCCAACCTCTGCTCCACAAACCGGTCCTTACACTCAAGATTTTGAATTCCCTGTATTCCCAACTGATGGTTGGTTTACTAACAGCACCACTTTCACTGATTACCGTATTGTTGATGTTGGTCAAGGTACCGTGTTTGAAAACAACTCACGTACATTGATGGCTCCTAACGGAAACGGTATTTCAGGTTCAAGGTTTGATTTGTATTCACCTTCACTAAACTTGGCAGTAATGTCAAGCCCTGTAGTATCATTCCACTATGCATTTGCACAAAGGTTAAATTCAGCCGGTAACGGTTTAACTGCTGATGCGTTGAGGGTTTATTACTCAGCCGACTGCGGACAAAGCTGGTTGCAACTATGGGCTCGTTCAGGTGCTCAATTAGGTACTGTAGGTTCAGGTACTCCCGGTAACACTTCATTTGTACCTGCCGACCGTTCAAAATGGCGTCAAGTTGTAATAGCACTTCCCGGTACTATTACTGCTGCTCAACGTCAAAACATCCGCTTCCGCTTCCAATTTGTAAGCAACGGCGGTAACAACTTCTACATTGATGCAATTAACTTCGGTTTCCCTTCATCAGTTGAAGATGAGTTTTATACTTCAGAAGAAAACTTTAACGTATATCCTAACCCTACTGCTAACAAAACTAACGTAGGTGTTACTTTGATGCGTGATAGCGAAGTTAAAGTAAGCGTAACCGACATTTTGGGCCGTGAGGTTGCTGTAATAGCAAACGGTAAATTTGCCCAAGGTGCTCAAGAGTTTGCGTTTGACGCTGCACAATACAACGCCACTCCCGGTTTGTATTTTGTACAACTAAATGTAAACGGTAACGTATTCACTAAAAA
Source organism: Bacteroidota bacterium (assembly GCA_008933805.1). Lineage (NCBI taxonomy): Bacteria > Pseudomonadati > Bacteroidota > Bacteroidota bacterium. Next base: position 337,246 of record WBUH01000001.1, on the reverse strand, counting down.
ATTAATGGTTGAGTAATCATCAACCAAATGCATAAAAAAGAAAGGCTGCCCAAGGGCAGCCTTTCTTTTTTTATAACAATTCGCAATGGTTAAAACTCTTGTTTACTCCATGCTTTAAAGAAATCTTTTTGTGCTTGTGAAGCGTTGGCTTGTTTCACCAAATGGTATTCATCAAAATAGGTAGTAGCTCCTGCATTAAGCTGTATGGTTTTATCAGCGTAAATAGTATGCAGCCCTACAGTGATGCCGGCGGTATTTAGTGCAAATACTTCGTCGAAATGAATATCGGCAGTGTACTCAACCCCATTGATAGAGGTAATAAAAGCACCCAATGCCACCCCTGCTTCGTCAGCAGGACTAGCTTCAGCAACAGCCACTACAGTTAAGTGTCCGTTTGAACGAACCGCTTTTATACCGTATAAGCGTTCAAGCTCATCAGCAATTGGGCTAACCACTAATTCTAACCCTAATTTATCAAGGGTTTGCGGCAACAGTTTTTCAATATTCCCTTTACCCCAAATAATATCCCTAAAATAAGCCTCCATGTCTAAGCCGCTCACTTCTTCAATAGCGGCCCTGTAATCTTCTTCAGTATATCCTGCACCGTTCATAAAACAACGGTCATACATCAATTTAAGTACAGTATCCATGTTGGCGTTGTTGTTCGTTGCTTCCCTAATTGCTACATCAGCAATCAGCGCGGCCAACATACCTTCTACATAAATAGAGACTTTACGTCCGGGTGTGCCGGGTACATATCCATCCAGCCATGTATCAAACGATGAATCGGCTACTGAATAATTATAGCGGCCTGTGTTGTCAAAATGACGTTGCAAGTCTTTTGAAAACTCGCCTGAGTACGCTTCAAAATTGTTTACGCCTGAGCGCAACAACATATAATCACCGTAATAAGTGGTGATACCTTCGTACACATAACCCAGCGTACTGTAGTTTTCTTTGGTATAGTCATAAGGTAGCATTACTGCCGGCCTCAAACGTTTGATATTCCAGAAATGGAACAACTCGTGTGAGCATATTGCCAACAAATCTCTGTGTTTTTCGGGCGTATGAAACTCTGTGCCCGGTCCCATTGCTATTACCGTACTGTGGCAATGCTCCACCCCATGCCTAAAGCTGTTGGGCATCAAGTGAATTAAGTAATGGTATCCGTTTGAGGGGAAATGATTAAACACAGCAACCTGTTCACGGGTGTAGGCGGCCACTTCTTCCACAAAACGATGTGCATCCAACGTGTGTTTACCGCTAATCCAAACGTGTTGGGTGACACCTTCAACATCAGTAGTGTAATGCTCTAATGTTGGAGATGCCATGAGTGGCGAATCGGCTAACTCATCAAAGTTTTGTGCCTTCAGGGTTTTTCCCTCCGAAGGCAAGGCACAGGCAATAATGAAATTATCAGGAATATCCAACTTTAACTCGCAGGGCTCATCCATACTGGTAGTTTCATACACCAAACAGTTAACGGGATTCACGTATAACATACTCTCATCGGTGTATGTTGAGCCTGCATCCAATACGGCTGCAAAATATTGGTAGCTGATGGTTATAGCACGGTTTCCAAGTGTTTGAACCTGCCATAAATCTTTGGTTACTTTAAAAAACGGAAGTTCGTTTCCATTACTGTCAAGCACGGTAAACTTGCGTACGTTTTTGGCAAAATTGCCCAATTCATATCTACCGGGCCTCCACGAAGGCAGTTGAATTTCTAAAATGTCTTGCTCAACATTTTCAAGCGTGGCTTCAATGGTAATATAGCGTTGGTGGGGTTGTGTGTGAAAAATAGTGTACTTCATCCGCTGCAAAGGTAGGATTTACCTACGGGATATAAAAAGCGCGGGCCTACCATCCCGGCAGGCCCCGCACCAAACTAAGCGTGAATCAAATTTCTTAAAATCCGCCGAACGATAACCCGAATGAGAAGGGAGTAAGCTCAGGTCCTGCTCCTTCTCTGAACAGTGGGGTGAAAACGTAGTTACCAAACAAGGTGACGTTTCCGTAGCCTACCTTAACAAACGCACCGTAGCGGAAGTTGTTCAGCAAGAAATCGTCGTACAGTTTGTTTTTGCGTTTGCCATCATCCTCACGTACGGTTTTGAAAAAGCTGGTAAGCCTGTACCCTGCGTGCGCACCAACGGTAATGTGTCCTCCACGGGTGCTGCCGGGTTTAAAGTTGAAACGCAAAGCCAGCGGAATGGTTAAAAACCTAGTGGTAAGCTTATTGCGTTTAAACCCTTCGGTATTACGGCTGGCGTATTGTATACCGGTTCCTAACGAATCTACCCTAAAGTCGATATCGTTGCTAAAACGATAATCATTGTTATCATAGTTTATCCCGTACACAAAGTTCACATAGTGCCTGTACAGATTTATTTTTTGTTGGTAGATACCTACGTTTACGTGTACTGAGCGCCAAGGGTCAAGTTCAAGGTTGCCTAGCGAAGTAGGCATAGACGGGCTGCCCTTGTGCAACAATCCGTTGAAGCCTATATCAAACGCAAACCAATCGCTTTCAAAGTTTTTCAGGCGTTTTGCAGGTTTGGGCTCTTTGCCTTTGTTCACAAAATCGCCGTTCTCAAAGTCAAAACCCATATCCTCTACCAGGTCTAAAGGAACACGGATTACCTTTTTAACTTCGCCTTTGGTGTTTTTTGTAATTACTTCAACATAATCACCCGAGTCGCTTTTAATTGTAGTTACCACCACAATCTCTTGCAATGAGCTGCTATCCCCTGTGGGCGGAGTATCCGTGCACATATCCATATCGTCAAAATCCCAGTCCTTAAACTCCATCGCTCCCATATTCTTGAACATTTCCGATAATCCGGCCATATCAATGGTAGTTTTACCTTCGGCTGTTTCAATTACCAACTTATTACTGTCGGCCTTAGTTATTGTTGTTTTTTGGGCAAAAGCTGCCAAGCTCACCAATGATAACATCATTGGCAGTAAGAATTTTCTATACATAGTTTTGATATTTGGTGTTAATTTTTGGTATTTACCTGCTGGTAAATAAACGGCCCTCCCATTCGTATTTCTCAGTCTCAAGGGTGATGGCCCAGTAATCTTTACCTTTATTGTCTTCTTGTTTTTCGATGTTTACGCGTGGTTTTTGTAAATAATCTACCAAGTTGCCAATCTTATCTCCCACTCTGGCAAACAAGCCCCTTTTTTCTGTTGGGTCGGGAGCAATGAAAGCCATATCCGACAAGGGTATTTGCAACTCTTTGATTTCACCTTGTTTTGGGGTGAATATCCCGGGTGTATTACTTCCTTTGCTTTGCAGTGTTGTTGCGGCTATCAACTCCTTGGTAACCTCTTGTGTTTCTACCTCAACTTCTTCAACTGGGGTTATACCTTTATCCACTTTTACGCCATTGTCTTTGGGTTGGGGTATAGCAACATACACTTTCTTTTCGCTGTGTATTTTTTCGTTTACAATACTTGTCTTATCCTCTGTGCCGCTTATTACAGGGGCATTTGCAGTTGTTGCATTATCAGTAGCAGCTACACCGCCTTCTGTAACTGTATTCTGAGGCGCATAAAACAATACTGCCAATACTATGCTTGCTGCCACAGCTGCGGGCCATAGCACATAACGCAAGGTTACTTTTTTGGCGGCAGGCACCGGTTTCTTTAGTGCTGCCTTATTTTTATATACTGTAGCAGTTTCAGGCACCAACACAGTGTTTCTTAACTGCCTGTACTCACCCATCATTGCAGCATCCTCGGCCAACAACGCCTCTGCCCTAGCCTTCTCTGCTCCTGTAAGGTCTCCCTCAAGGTAAGCCAATAGCAGCAACTCTCTTTCGTTCAGTTCTTCTTTCATATCAGCACTTCAGGTTTTCCTATAAATTCTTTTAATGCCATGCGTGCGCGGTATATGTATACCTTCACTTGCTCTATGGTTAGCCCCGCTATTTCGCAAATCTCTTCATAACTATACCCCTCATAATCGCGAAGCAACACCACTGTGCGTTGTTTTTCGGGCAATCGTTCCAAGCCTTTATTAAGGGCTTCACGCAATCCGCTGTATTCGTTGGCAGGCAGTTCACTATCGTGTACCCCTTCCTCAATTTGTGTCCACCGCTTGTTTTGCCTTATCACATCAATCATGTTGTTATAGGCTATCTTAAACAAGTAGGGCTTCACTTTTTCAAACAACACCTCACTGCGGCGCACCCACAGTTTTTCAAACGTATTCTGAACAATGTTGTCGGCCTCAAACTCATCCCTAATGTTTTTAAGGATAAACCTGTAAAGGCCGTCAGCATACATATCCACGCTTTGGTTATACTGCTGTTCTGTCATTGTTCTCTCGTTATACGTAGAAGGGTTACGGAAAGTTACACTAATTTTTAAAAAAAATTCAAAACACTGTTTTTCAATGATTTAAAAGAAACATTACTGCTACAACTTATATACAATTAATAAGGCCCTACCCCTCAAGCCAACGCCTTTTAAAACACAAAAGCACCACAATACAAACAACGGGGATTTGTATTGTGGTGCCTTTGCAGGTTATACCTCCCTATTAAAAATTCAACGGGGTTGATACACTTAGTTTAATGGCTAAGTTTTTAGCGGGCTTATCAAAGCTATACGGACCGTAACGGTAAAATGCTCCTACTCCGTAGCCGGTAAATTTTATCCGTAAAATATTATCGATTTGAATACCGCTTTCAAAAAAGCCTTTATCCGCAGGTTTAAGACCGAAGTTTTTGTGTGCCCCGTTGTTATCAAACCCGCTGATGTACATATTGGTAACAAAAATCACATCGGGGCTGAATTTTTTGGTTTTGAATAACAGGCTGCCAAAGTTGTGACGGAAAAACAATGCCGCATACCTATCGCCAAAAAACTCATTAAAACGCATGGTTTCAAACGCCCACGAGGTAACTATACTAAGGTTTTTGTTATTAAAGCCTGATTTACCAAAGTGCAACTCGGTATAGGGTACATTGCCTTCGGTATTACCTGCCATCAAACGCATATAGCTATGCCCTGCATGGCGCACCCTAAAATCATATTCAGCAATCAAATCAGTACGGAAAAAATCAAACTGCCCATCCATTACATTATTAAAGCCTTTGGTAAAAGTTGCATACACAACCGGCCATTTGGTATCCCTAGCTCTTAACTCACCAAAAGAGCGTACCAGTTTTTCGCCCGGTGCCCAACGCAATGATACCACGGCATTTGAAAAACGGTAATATTGCTGCAAACCATCACCATAGCGGTAGGTTGAAGTAGCCAGTTTGTTTACACGCTCTACTCCCACCTCGGCAGTTATGTACCTAAGTAATCGTGTGCCAAAGGTTGCCTTGCTGCGCTCTACCCTATCCATTACAGATATGTACAAATAGCGCATCGACTCAAATTTGGGAACGTTGTATTGCCCCACGGGCTGCATACCGGTTTCCATTACATCGTTGCTATACAATACATCAAAGTATGACGATTTGGTTTTGTTGAAGTACAGCGTACCATTACCTCCAAACTTGCTGTGAACGTCTTTGAAACCATAAGCATAAAAACCACCCACGCTAAATCTGCGGCTAAGCCTGTCGTTGGTAGATACACGAGCACCCAAACGTACGCCTTCAAAGTTGTTAAAAGTTATAATATCGGCCAGATGCACGTTTACAAAACCAAGAGGCAGTTTACCCGTTTGTGCAATCCTTAAAAACTCAAGCCTGCGGTCAAGGTTCAGTTCCTTACCAACGCTATCAACAATCACATAGGTTAAAGAATCTTTAGCATCCAGTTTTTCCTGCCTGTTTTTATCCCAAAACTCAGCATCTTTATTTAGTGCGTCAGGTGCAAAATCAAGTTCAACATTATCAAACTGGCTGTTTTTAAGTGTTGGTGCTAAGTTTATGGCATACAATGTAGTTTTAGCTTTGCCCAAAGGAGTTAGCTTATAGCTTTTCTTCTTAGTGGTATCTTCAAGCCCTATCGAAACTCCTGCAAAAATAAACTCAGAAGTAAACAGTGACGGGAAATACACATCCTCACCCATTTTTTTATAATTCTGCACTACTTGGGTAGAAAACCCTCCGCTTTCTTCCATTTTGGCAGTAGCTTTCAATACAGCAAAATTTTGGGTATGTATGTAAAGTAACCCGCTTAGTCCGTCAAAATTCTTGTTCTTACGTGGCTGGTAATAAATCACGTAAGCAGTTTCGCCGGCCTCTTCTACTGTATCTTGTAAAATAAACAGATACTTACGGGTATTACCCTCAGCTATCGGACTCAGGTATTCTTTACCCAATATTTTCACATAGTTTTTATAAAACGAGAACGACTGTATTTCGGTAGCCAATAAAGCATATTGACCGTTTTGCAAGCCCGATATCCTGCTTGCCTCTACTGTTTCCTTATATTTTCCGGGTTTCTTATACAGCTTTTCGGTAATGCTCTCCATCAAAAACAGGTTCATCTTATTCACCAGCGTATCCTCAAAACTCTCAAGGGTATCGTTTTCGTTAAAAAATGCACTGTCAATATCACGGTTAATGTTTACCACAAACTTGTTATAGCTTTTGTAGCTAAACGTTTCCAGATTTTCAGGATCGTGTTTTTTGCGGTTATCATTTACCTTACGCATAATAACGTCCGCAGGATTTTCGCCCGGCAACACCACAGTTTCTTCTAAAGACATTGCCAGAGGCTTCATCTTCACCTCCAATCGGGTTGATTTGGTTATTTTCACCTCGTACTTTTCATAGCCCATGTAGCTAAACACAAGTATTCCGCCTGCACTAGGAAGGTCGATAGTAAAGTTACCTTTCAAGTCACTGTAAGTACCGTGGGTAGTCCCTTTTTGATAAATATTTACGTAGGCTAACTGGCTTTTGTCTGATGCGTCAGTAACTGCACCTTCAACCGTAATATTTTGCCCAACGGCTGAGTAGTAGGTAATTGCTACAAAAAGTAGAAGTAGTAGTTTTTTCATCGTATGCTTATACGAATAAAGGCATGTTTTTGTTACAAACAGAAAACACATGGATAAAGTCAGCCTTTTATTCGACTTTTGTTAATCAAATGGATGAAAAGCCTTCAACTATAATGCTATTTTTTAAGCTGGTGCGTTACCCCAACCTGCTTATTATGGCTGTCACACAGGTATTTGCAGCCTTTTGTTTATCCATTGAGCCATTTTCGCCGTTTACGCATGCCGGATTTATTTTAACACTGCTTGCTACCCTTCTTATTGCCGCAGGCGGATATATTATCAACGATATTTTTGACGCTGCCGCCGATAGTGTAAACAAACCTGATAAAACTTTTATTACCCCTGCTAACCGTAATTTCTACGCCCAGGTTTATTACGGACTAAGCGTTGTGGGCATTTTACTTGGCCTAGCGGCCAATGTATTTGTAGGGGTTATTTGTGCAGCAATGGCAGTGCTGTTATACTTATACAGTTACAAACTGAAAAAAACGGTGCTATTGGGCAATATTGCCGTGGCATTTATGAGTGCCGTTACTCCGGGTATACTTATATATGTGCTACCCAATCCCAGCAGGTCGTTTATTGTGCTGTATGCAGGCTTTGCGTTTATCACCACATTAGTGCGCGAAGCTGTGAAAGATATTGAAGATGAAGAAGGCGACCGCACTGCGGGTTATACTACCCTGCCTGTAGTATATGGTGAAGCCATTGCAAAAAAAGTAACCTCCATTATGGCCGCGGCACAAATACTGCTGTTGCTGGTGTTTGCCATCTGGTGTTTGGTATCGCTGCGTTTATGGGCATTTTATTACTTAGTTGCCTTAGTAGCTATACCATCGGTAGGGTTGGGTTTATTAATTTTTTGGGCAAAAGAAAAAGACCATTACTCACAAGCAAGTTTGCTGTGCAAATTGATAATGATTACGGGCATAGCCTCGATGTATTTAGTTAATTAGTTATTATAAAATATACCCGCTTCGTGATGTAATTTTAAGAGAACAAGATTTTAATCTTGTTGTTAAAAGTAAACAGGTAAGGAATGAAAAAACTGTTATTAGCCTCACAATCACCCCGCAGGCAGCAATTGCTTCACGATGCAGGTTTTGATTTTGAGGTGGTAAAGATTGATGTAGAAGAGGATTTTCCTAGCCACTTGAAGGCGGAAGAAATACCGATGTTTTTGGCAGAAAAGAAAGCCAACGGCTACACCGGAGATTTGGCTAATTCTATTGTAATTACCGCCGATACCACGGTATGGGTGGATGATAAAGTACTAAACAAGCCCTCTGACTTTGACGAGGCGTTTGCAATGATTAAATCACTTTCGGGCAAGGCACACCACGTATATACTGGGGTATGCCTAAGTACCGCAGAGAGACAGCATACTTTTTTTAGTGATACCGAGGTGTATTTTGCCCCTATACCTGATGAGGACATTGCTTACTACATTAACACGTATAAACCTTACGACAAAGCAGGGGCATACGGCATACAAGAATGGATTGGCTACCGCTTCGTACAAAAAATAAACGGCTGCTATAATAATGTGGTTGGATTTCCCATTGCACAATTTTGCAGGGAGATTAAGGTGTGGATAAAGTAGTATGCCATTTAAATAAATTTGTACTGTGGGTTTTGACACAACTCACAACTAAAGACACTTCTTGTTAACAATGTTATTCAAAGAGTATACATATTTTAATCACCAATTTCCGGAGCCCCAATATCTAGGGGCTAAAACAACTCATTTAGGTTGGATAAAAAAGTTTATCCCTGAGGATATTGAAACAGTGCTTGACGCCTTTTCGGGATCACAGTCAGTAGCTTACCTATTTAAGCAAATGGGATTAAAAACAATAACGAATGATTTCCTAAACTTCAATCATCAAATAGGCCTAAGTCTTATTGAGAACAAATCTGAAGTTCTTGATTCTAATGATTTGGATTTATTATTTAAACCAGCCAAGAATAAAGATGATTTTAAATTAATTGAAAATATATACACTGGTGTATTTTTTGAACAACAAGAAGCAATCTTCCTAGACAATCTACGAGCTAATATCCCCTTACTTGACTCTAAGTATAAGCAATCTCTTTCTTATGCAATAGTTAACAGAAGTATGACACGAAAAGTTACAATGGGACATTTTGGCCATACTCAGGCACTAAAATATGCTAGTAACCCTGAAAGGATTAAACGAAACAGGAGTCTTGTTAGACCACTAAAAGATATTTTTGTTGAACTCACAGTTAAATATAATAGTGCTGTTTTTGATAATGGAAAGGATAATACCAGTTACAACAAAAATATAATAGACTTATTACCGCATCTTAATAATATCGACCTGGTTTATTTTGACCCCCCTTACTGCAATAGCCATGCCGATTATCAGAGCTTTTATCATTTATTAGAAACATATACTGAGTATTGGAGTGATAAAGAGTTTATTAATACAATCAAACGATATGATCCTCAACGACATAGTGGATTTGATAAAAAACGAGATGTTATAAAGTCATTTGAGCAACTATTTAATTTTTCAAAAGATATACCATACTGGTTAATTAGCTATAATAATAGAAGCTACCCTAGTATCGATGAGTTAGAAAAAATAATTTCAAAATATAAAAACGTACAAATTGAGGAAAAAATATATGTTAATGGTCGAGGAGGTAAAGGGAGTGTAGCAGGTAGTAAAGAGGTTCTATTTGTATGTAAGCCTAAAACAAAACATTTGGTAACTTCAATTAAAAAGGAATTTGCTTTTGATGAAAAATTTTGATTATTGGAAAACGAAACATGATAGTGATAACTTAGAGGAGTTTAGCACTGATAATATTGGTCTTTTATGGCTTAAGCTCAAATCGATATTGCGAAAAGAGATTATTGTCCATTTTATTGAAAAAAATAAAATTCAACTTTCAGAAAGATCTTTAGCAAATCAGTTTCGAGAATTGTTTGGTATTCTTATTCAAGATTATGCTTCATCTCATAGACTATTGAATGATTTCATCGTTGAGTTAAACGCTAAACAACTACAACTTATTAACACTGAGCAGCTAGTTTCTGAACTGTATAAATTAAAGACTTTTGATTGGGGAGGCGATTACAAAAACTCCTTAGACAAATACTTAGTAAGTAAATATGTAAAGATTTATACCTCATACGATACACTTATTTCAAAACTAGAAACCGAAATACCCTCTATAGTAAATGGCTATGTTTTAAATAGCTGGTTTAATCATTGGTCTAGCATATTGATAGAACATATATTTAAATCTCATAATTCAGTATTGCCAACCGTTGGGCAAATAAAAGGAGTTGATTTTTTTATAAACGATATACCATTTGATTTAAAAGTAACGTACTTACCATCGGAATTTATAAGAACACAACGCGCAAAAAAAGGTTTACCTGTTGAACTAACTTTTCTAAAACGAAAAGCTAGAGAAGCTAACATCCCGTTCAATGTTAGCTCAACACCATCTGATATTTATTATGAGATAACAGAAAAGATGAAAGATAGAAGTGACACTTTTTCACTTTCTGTACTCGAAAATTTGAAACAAGAGAGGCTTCAAATTCTTGAAGAAGCAAAAATAAACCCTGCCCACCTAACAAAGTGGTTTTATGAAAATCAAGGGGAAATGCGATTTGGTTCAGAGAACAGGTTGTTTCTTGTTTTAGTTGACTCGAACGATTTTAATAGCTCTTGGAAATTAAAGAGAAATTTAGACGTTCTTACCCCCTCCATTAACAAATACTTAGACGATTTTTGTAATAAAAACATCAACGATTTGAGAGTTTCATTTACCTATTCAGGTAAATCTCAAACCTTTTCTGCCCTAGCGGACATTATTTTTGTTGTGAAATAACTAACCTCATGGCAGGAAATTCATTAGGCGTATTATTCCGTATTACCACCTTTGGCGAGTCGCACGGCGAAGCGGTGGGCGCTGTTATTGACGGTTGCCCACCCCAACTTGAGGTGGATATTGATTTTATTAACGCGGAAATGGCACGCCGTCGTCCGGGGCAATCAGCCCTTACTACCCAAAGGAACGAAAGCGATGAAGTGCAAATTCTAAGCGGAGTCTTTAACGGTAAAACCACCGGCGCACCCATTGCCATTGTTATCCCTAATAAAGACCAACGCAGCGGCGATTACGAAGCCATGAAGGATGTTTTCCGCCCTTCTCACGCCGATTATACCTACGAAGCAAAATACGGCATCCGTGATTACCGTGGCGGCGGGCGTTCATCTGCAAGGGCAACGGCTGCGGTTGTGTCCGCCGGTGCTTTTGCAAAGCTGTTGCTAAAACAACACAACATAGCCATACAGGCGTTTGTGAACCAAGTGGGCACGGTTGAAACTCCACTTGCCTATACTGAACTGGATTTATCACTTACTGAAACTAATCCTGTACGATGCCCGCACCCTGAAACAGCCGCTAAAATGATTGCACTGATTGAGGAGGCAAAAGCAGAGGGTGATAGTTTGGGCGGTTGCATTACTTGTGTGGTGAAAGGCGTACCCGCAGGATTGGGCGAACCTGTTTTTGATAAACTGCAAGCCGACCTTGCCAAAGCCATGCTCACTATAAATGCTACTAAGGGATTTGAATACGGCAGCGGCTTTGATGGCACTAAACTAAAAGGCAGTGAACACAACGACAGTTTTATTACCGATAACGGCAAAGTGGCTACCACTACCAACCACAGCGGAGGCATACAAGGCGGCATAAGCAACGGTATGGATATTTATTGCAAAGTGGCTTTTAAACCCACTGCCACTATTGCTAAAAATCAAAAAACGGTAGACAATGCAGGCCAAGAAGTAGACTTAGCTGCTAAAGGTCGCCACGACCCTTGTGTATTACCCCGCGCCGTACCCATTGTAGAAGCAATGGCTGCCCTTGTATTGGCCGACCATTGGTTGAGAATCAAATAACTATAGTAATTCCTTCAAATTAGATTATTATCTAAAAAGGCCTATTTTTGGCCGTTTACTAAACCTATACATCCATGTTTAAAAAACTTCCCTTGCACACAAAAATCCTTATAGGGTTGGTATTGGGTATTGTTTGGGGCGTTATAGCCGCCAACTTAGGCTGGGCGCAAGCCAATAGCTGGTACGTAGCTCCGTTGGGTAAAATATTTGTAAACCTGCTAAAGCTGATAGCCATTCCTATGATTATCACCTCGCTGGTAGTGGGAGTTGCCAGTCTTAACGATATTAACAAACTGGGACGTATAGGTGGCCGTACCTTGGGTATATTTATCATCACCACCGTTTTTGCGGTTACAATAGGTTTAGTACTCGCTTCTATTATCCGTCCGGGCGACGCTTTGTCAGAAGAAACAAAAAACAACCTGATAAATTCTTATCAAAGTTCAGCAGCTAAAAAAACCGAAGCTGCCCAAACCCTTACACAGCAATCGCCTTTGCAACCGTTGGTTGATATTTTTCCTGAAAACCTCATTTCAGCAGCTTCAAACAACCAAATGATGCTTTCAATGGTAGTAATAGCCATCCTATTTGGAATTGCCACCATTTTAGTACCTGCCGAGAAATCTCAACCCTTGATTACCTTAATGAACAGTGCCAACGAGGTAACCCTGAAAGTGGTTGATATTATAATGCTGTTAGCACCCATCGGCGTTTTTGCGCTTATATCATCCGTTATTACCGATTTGGCAGGCAGCAACCCTGCCGAAGCCGTAAACCTTTTATTGGCTCTCGCACAATATTGCGGGGTGGTATTACTTGGCTTATTGTTACACGCCGCCTTAGTGTATATGTCAATGGTTAAGTTTATAGCTAAACTCAACCCCATTTGGTTCCTTAAAAAGATGCGCCCTGTGCATTTGCTGGCATTTAGTACCAGCAGCAGCAACGCAACCCTGCCCCTGAACATGGAAAACACCGAAAAAAACATGGGGGTACACGAGGAAATAACCAGTTTTGTACTGCCTTTGGGAGCTACTGTTAACATGGACGGTACCAGCCTTTACCAATCGGTAGCGGCCATCTTTATTGCACAAGTGTTTAATATCGATTTATCGTTTACCGACCAATTACTTATTATAGTTACTGCAACTTTAGCCTCAGTAGGCTCGGCAGGTGTGCCCGGTGCAGGTATGGTAATGTTGGCCATTGTACTTAACTCAGTAGGTATTCCTGTAGAAGGTATTGCCTTGATTATGGGGCCTGACCGTATTTTGGACATGTGCCGTACGGTAGTAAATGTAACCGGAGATACCACTGTAGCCACAGTAATAGCCCGTAACGAAGGTAAAATAGTTCCCGTCGAATAAATTTTTGCTTGACGTATCAACATTTAGAAAAAACACACAGTCTTTACATTTGTCATTTATCGGTAAAAAATTACCTTTGGCAGATTTCGGTAATACCCTAGTTCCTTCATAATTTGAGCAACACAAGAGAAATGAAACGTTATTTAGTAGTATTTGCAACCTTGTTCGCCTTTGGTGCAGCATTTGCACAACACCAACAAGAGCCCTGCATTACAGACCACATCACCACTGATTATCTTAAAAATAATCCCGCTGCACAACAGCTAAAAGACCAGTTTTACACCCAATACGAGCAGTATTTGCAAAATCCTGTTAATACCTCACGCAAAAGCGGTGCTAAACGTATTATCCCCGTTGTTTTTCACGTAATACATATGTATGGTGATGAAAACATCTCTAAAGCCCAAATTGAAGACCAGATAAGGATTTTGAACGAAGACTTCAACTATATGAATGCTGACAGGTCGAACATCCGTTCTCAGTTTTTAGACGATGCTGCCGATGCACAAATTGAATTCCGTTTGGCAACCATCGACCCTAACGGGAATTGTACCGATGGTATTACCCGTACCTATTCGACTTTAACAGTTGAAACCCGCGATGAGATAAAAAGCCTTATCCGTTGGGACAACAGAAAATACCTTAATATATGGGTGGTAAAATCAATCCGTTCACAAAACGGCGACCAAGGAACTACCTTGGGTTTTGCCTACCTGCCTTGGAGCTTGCCAAACACCAACAATGTTGACGGCGTAGTAATACGTGCTGATTATGTTGGAACCATAGGTACTAGTAGCGCCGCTAAAGCAGGCCGCACACTTACCCACGAGGTAGGCCACTACCTGGGTTTATTACACCCGTTTGAAAACGGTTGCGGTGCTAACTGCAACAGTTCAGGCGACAGGGTATGTGATACCCCTCCGGTAGCTTCTCCTTCTTTTGGTTGTAACAAATCAGCCAATACTTGCAGCAACGATAGCCCAAACGAAGTTGACCAAGTTGAAAACTTTATGGACTATGCCGATGGTAACTGCCAAAACATGTTTACCTGGGGACAAAAAACCATTATGGATTTGGTATTAAGCAATGCTTCGTACCGCCAAACCTTGGTTTCTGCCTCAAACCTTATTGCTACAGGTACAGATGTAATTAAAGCTCCATTGTGCAAGCCTGTTGCTGATTTTAACTCAGTAGCCCGTGTGGTATGCGCCGGTAACTCAATAATACTTAATGATGTTTCTTGGGGCGGTAAAGCTGCCAGCCGTGTTTGGACTATAACCGGCGGTACCCCGTCAAGTGCCACAGATTCAGCCGTAACCGTTACTTACAATGCAGCTGGTTCATACAATGTTACCCTGCAAGTAACTAACGCTACCGGACAATCATCAATAACCCGCCAAAATATAGTTGTGGTGATGCCTGCTACTGCTACTACTAAAGCCCCAACAATTGAAGGTTTTGAAGCAGCAACTTTCCCACCTACAGGTTGGACAAACAGCAGCAACGTAACAGCCAAATGGGAACGTACTGCGGTAGGTAGCGCAACAGGTAGTGCCAGCACAAGGGTTCTTATCAACTCTGCCACCGCTACTGATAATGTTTACACGCTTACATTACCCGCCGTTGATTTAAATACATCTACCACTACTACCCTTGATTTTAAAGTAGCTTACGCTCAACGTACCGGTGTAACCAGCGATCGTTTGCGCATACTATATTCAACTGATTGCGGTAATACCTGGTCATTCCTTTCACAGCGCACAGGCAGCACGCTAGCCTCAACCTCAACCAATTACAATGGCACTTCATACGTACCGGCAAGTGCGGCTGAATGGAGGTTGATTTCGCTACCACTAAGCAGCATCAGCGCAGGTATGCGTAAGAATGTAATCTTCAGTTTTGAAGCATACAGCAACGGTGGTAACAATATTTATTTGGATGATATTAATATAGGTGGTGCTGTAACTTCAGTAGAAACCTTCACCAAAGAAGAGTTGGGTATGAGCGTTCAACCTAACCCGTCTACTCAAACCAGCACATTATCATTCACTCTTCCCAATCCATCAACAGTGGATATGAAAGTGTATGATATAACAGGCAAACTGGTATATGATTTTGGTTCATCAGAGCTTGAAGCCGGCTTCCAACATTACCAAATAAACAAACTTGACAATAATTTAACCAACGGGATTTACTTTGTGAAACTGCTGGTAAACAATACTCTTTATACAGAAAAACTTGTGTTTGTGCAATAATATTGCACCACACAAAGTTGTAATTTCAATTATAAGTCTTTTCTTTGGCGGCTGGTAACCAAACAGCCGCCAAAGTTGTTTTATAAGGTATGGTGAAAAATTTAGTAATTGTAGAGTCTCCCGCAAAGGCAAAAACCATTGAGGGCTTTTTAGGAAAAGACTTTACTGTAAAGTCGTGCTTCGGGCATATTCGTGATTTAGCAAAAGACCATAACGGTGTTTTGATTGAGAAAAATTTTGAGCCTATTTATGAAGTGCCTGATGAGAAGAAGCAGGTAGTTGCAGAACTGAAGAAACTTGCGAAGGAAGCCGAAACGGTATGGTTAGCATCCGATGAGGACCGCGAGGGGGAAGCTATCTCTTGGCACTTGGCCGAAGTATTGAAGCTGGAAGAGAAACGCACCCGCCGCATTGTTTTTCACGAGATTACCAAAACCGCCATCCTTAATGCCATAGAAAAACCCCGCAACATCAATAAACACCTTGTTGATGCACAGCAAGCCCGCCGTGTGCTTGACCGTATTGTGGGTTTTGAAATATCACCCATCCTTTGGAAAAAAGTACGTCCGTCGTTATCGGCGGGACGTGTGCAATCGGTTGCTGTACGCTTGATAGTAGAACGTGAGCGCGAAATAATGGAGTTCAACTCTACGTTTGCCTACCGCGTAGTAGCAGAATTTACCGACCGCAATACCAAAAAAGTTTTTAAAGCCGAGCTGCCCCAACGTTTCAATACAAAACAAGAAGCTGAAAAGTTTCTTGAGCGTTGTAAAAATGCCACGTTTGAGGTTAAGAACATAGAAACTAAACCTTCTAAGCGTACTCCGGCAGCTCCTTTTACCACCAGTACCCTACAACAGGAGGCCAGCCGTAAGCTGGGCTTTAGCGTAGCACAAACCATGCGTGTAGCACAAAAGCTATACGAAAGTGGATTGATTACCTATATGCGTACCGACTCGGTAAACCTTTCTGATTTGGCGTTAAACACCGCCAAGCAAGAGATACAAAGTGCCTACGGCGATAACTTTGTACACACACGCAAATACCAAACTAAAACCAGCGGCGCACAAGAAGCGCACGAAGCGATACGTCCTACTTATTTCAACCGTCATACCATTGATGGTGAAAGTGCCGACCGTCGCTTATACGAATTGATTTGGAAACGAGCCATTGCCTCACAAATGAGCGATGCCCTGTTTGAAAGAACCACCGTTACCATTGGTATATCTACCACTTCTGAGACATTAGTGGCTCAGGGTGAAGTATTGAAGTTTGAGGGCTTTTTGAAAGTGTACCTTGAAGGTACTGACGATGAGCACGAAGACGAAGGCAATGCCATGTTGCCACCTTTGAAAAACGGGGACGTATTGGGTTTAAATGCACTTACCGCTACCCAAAAATTCAGCCGACCAGCCCCCCGATATACGGAAGCCAGTTTGGTAAAAAAACTGGAAGAGTTGGGCATCGGCCGTCCTTCTACCTACGCTCCTACTATCTCAACCATACAAAAACGTGAGTATGTAGTGAAAGAAGAGCGCGAAGGAAAAGAACGTCATTACGATGTAATTACGCTGGCCAATAACAATATTACCCACAAAACCCTTACAGAAATAACAGGGGCCGAAAAGGGTAAATTATTCCCAACGGACATAGGTATGTTGGTTACCGACTTTTTGCTTAAGCATTTTGACGGGATAATGGACTACCACTTTACTGCACAGGTAGAAGAGCAGTTTGACGAGATTGCACGCGGAATGAACGAGTGGACCAAGATGTTGGGCTCGTTTTATACACCGTTCCACAAAACCGTGGAGCAAACTACCACTGAAAGCGGCAAAGTAACCGGAGAACGCCATTTGGGCATACACCCTGAAAGCGGGAAACCTATTATAGTGCGCATGAGCCGTTTTGGTCCAGTGGCACAAATTGGTGAAGGAACTGACGAGGAAAAACCACAATATGCCAACCTACGCAAGGGGCAAATGCTTGAAACCATTACCCTTGATGATGCCCTTGAACTGTTTAAACTACCCCGCACCGTGGGCGTGTTTGAAGACAAGGAGATGAAGGTGAGCATAGGCAGGTTTGGCCCATATATATCACACAACAGCAAGTTTTACAGCATACCCAAAGGCGATGACCCTTACACGATTGATGCCGACCGTGCTGTAGAAATTATGCTGGCTAAGCGCAAAGCTGATGCTGAGAAACTGATAAAAGAGTTTCCATCGCATGAAATTCAAATTCTAAACGGACGTTGGGGTCCCTATTTTGCAAAAGGCAAAGACAATTACAAATTGCCAAAAGAACTGCAAAAAGACCCTAAAAGCATAACCCTGGAGCAATGTCTGGATATTATAGCTAAAACTCCTGCGGCACCTGCCAAAAGAGCTGCGGCTAATAAAAAGGCCACTGCTAAGCCTGCCGCACCCAAAAGTGGTGGAAAAAAAGCCGGCTCAACTGCTAAGAAAAAATCGAAATAGGTTTTTATTTGTGCCGTGATGATTACGGAACGTGAACTTGCGGCAATGCTATCTTTATTGGACGACACCGACGAGGAAGTAGTGAAGTCTGTAGAGGGGCATTTATTGTCGCTGGGAACCGATGCGGTAACCCTGCTGGAGAAGTATTGGGATTCTGATGCTGACCCGCGGGTGCAGGAAAAGGTAGAGCGATTGGTAAACATCATCCAGTTTGATGCGCTCAAAAACGAACTGATAGCTTGGAAAAACACACCCGACAAAGATCTTTTTGAAGGTTTTTACCTGATTACCCGCTACCAATACCCTAATCTTAACAAGCAAGAGCTGGACAATAAGCTCAATAAAATAAAGCTGGATGCCTGGCTGGAGTTGAAATATGACTTAACCGCGCTGGAAAAAGTGCGGATTCTTAATCATATTTTTTACGACGTGAACGTATTTAAAGGTGACACAGCCACTTACCATTCGCCGCAGAACTCGTTTATAAACACCGTGCTCGAACGTCGCAAAGGCAACCCTATATCATTAGCCATCATCTATTCTATCATCGCACAGCGGCTTAATATCCCGATTTTCGGGGTCAATTTACCGCAGCACTTCATATTGGCTTACATGGATAATTATCCCGACCAACCGTTGGAATATCACGAAGAGCCTCCCCGCCTCTCGCCTGAACTGTTTAGCGATGTGATGTTTTACATTAACCCGTTTAATAAAGGGTTGGTGTTTAGCAAATACAACGTGGATGAGTTTTTGCGTCAACTGCGTTTAGAGCCGTTGGACAGCTATTTCTTGCCCTGCTCAAACATTGAGATTATTAAACGTGTGGTACGCAACCTTGTAACTGCCTACACGCAAACCAACCAACGCGACAAGGTGGAGCAACTTGCCCAAATAATGGAAACCCTCGGCGGAAAAATCGACCTGGATGCCCCTGAAAACCCATCAGATTTGGGTGATGAGGAGTAAGTAAAACTTCTTTGGTTGTTGGCTTTTAGCTATTGGCTTATATACCTATTCTTTATAAAGCAAAGGAAATCTAGTATAATCGATTTACTGTCAAATTGAGCTCAGCGAAATTTCTTATCCCAACTGTGTCAACAAAGCTAAAACACATTTGTAATAAGATACTTCCTTCGTCAGCAGGACAGGTTTTTGTGAGCAATGCTTGCACCCCGTCATGTTGAACTTGTTTCAACAACGCATTACCGTTTCAAGATAAATTCCAGTGAGATCCTGAATCGAGTTCGGGATGACTGCCAGCCGCACCCTTCGACAAGCTCAGGAAATCCGTCGCGTAGCCGCTACTGTCAAATTGAGCTCAGCGAAATTTCTTATCCCAACTGTGTCAACAAAGCTAAAACACATTTGTAATAAGATACTTCCTTCGTCAGCAGGACAGGTTTTTGGATGTACTGCTTGCATCCCGTCATGTTGAACTTGTTTCAACATCGCATTACCGTTTCAAGATGAATTCCAGTGAGATCCCGAATCGAGTTCGGGATGACTGACTTCGTCAGAAAGACAAGGGATTAACTTAAATACTTACCAACAATAGGCATCCTGCGGCCACTGCCAAAGGCTTTGTTGGTTACCCGCAAAATAGGAGGAGTTTGGTAGCGTTTATACTCGTTGGTGTTTACCATTTTCAATACCCTTAGTACCAGTGCTTCGTCGTAGCCTTGCGCTATTATTTCAGCAGGCCCTAAACGGTCTTCTATATACAACGAGAGTATAGTATCCAACAAATCGTATTCAGGTAAGCTGTCAGTGTCTTTTTGGTCGGGGCGTAGCTCTGCGCTGGGGGCTTTGGTCAAAATATTATCGGGTATCACCTCCCCGTTTTTATTGATAAACCTTGCCAAATCGTACATCTGTGTTTTGTACACATCTCCTATCACACTAAGTCCGCCGCACATATCGCCGTACAAAGTACCATACCCCACTGCCAACTCGCTTTTATTACTGGTATTCAGCAGTATATAACCGTATTTGTTGCTTATTGCCATTAGCAATATGCCACGGCTACGGCTCTGTATATTCTCTTCGGTAATATTGAACGGCTGGCCTGCAAAAATATCCTTCAACGTATCGTTAAAGGCATCATAGGGTTTATTAATCGGGATAATATCGTACGGGTTACCTAAGTTTTTGCACAACTCCACAGCATCATCCACACTGCCTTGACTGCTGAACGGCGAGGGCATCAAAACTGCCCGCACATTCTCAGCACCCAACGCCCTTACAGCAAGTGCCTGTACCACAGCCGAGTCAATCCCGCCGCTGCTGCCCAGTATTGCTTTTGTAAACCCTGATTTTCTAAAATAATCCCGTATGCCTGTAACCAGTGCATCGTGCACCAGCTCTATACGTTCGGTAGGTAAAAAGCTATGGTCGTCGCCAATTTGGGTTAGCTGTCCGTTTTCAAAATCATACAGCTTAAACTCTTCATCAAAATAAGCCAATTCATCCACCACCGTTCCGTTGGGGTTAATGGCCATGCTGCCGCCGTCAAATACCAGCTCGGTTTGTGCGCCCACATGGTTCACATACAGCAACGGCAGTTTGTATTTCTGCACGTTCTCCAACAAAATGTTCTTGCGGGTTTCGATATGAAACTGCCCGAACGGAGACGCGGCAATGTTTACCATCAAACGGGGCTGTTGTTTATACAATTGGTCCATCGGCGATTGAGGGTACAATCTTTCGTTGCCAATGTTCCACAAATCCTCGCACACCGTAAGAGCGATATTTAAGCCTGCCACCTGTACGGTTTGAAAAAAGGTATTCGGCTCAAAATAGCGGTATTCGTCAAACACATCGTAAGTGGGCAGCAGGGTTTTATGTACAATGGTTTTCACTTCCCCGCCTTCCAATACGTATGCACTGTTGCGCAAGGGTTTGCCTGCAGCGGTGTTTCGCGAAGGGGCTCCTACAATGGCAGCAATCCCTTTGCACTCAGCCGCTATCAAATCAATGTGTTCTTCGCTTAAGCGTATAAAGTCATTAAACTCTAAAAAATCTTTCGGAGGGTACCCTGTAAGGCATAATTCAGAAAACACCACCAACGCAACACCTTGTGCTTTTGCTTGCTGTATGGTATCTATAATTTTGCGGGCGTTGTTATCAAAATTGCCTACGTGGTAGTTTAGCTGTGCCAGCGCTATCTTCATCTATATTCTCGCTAAATATAAAATCCCACCGGCAACGCCAATGGGATTTCAAAAATAAGCATATTAACGGGGCTTAGAACAACAAGCCCACGTTTATACCAAAATAGTTGTTGTAAGCCTTTGTGTTGGGAGCCGACATCACATTAAACAACCCTGCACTGTAGCGCAAACCGCCAAATACTACCGTGTTTTTTGATAGTGCATACTCATATCCTGCACCCACCAAGAACGGAACCCTTAAAAAACTTATATCGTCGTCTTCAACAACGCTGTTGTTAATATCAAAATCACCGTCTTTGTCGTTTACATCACGGTCTTCACTACCGCCTTGAGCATTGGTAAAAATGTCTTTGTTAAGATCCGCCCTGCCTCTCCACAAAATATTAAGCGCAAACCCCGCATCAAAATACACACGGCTATAGCCAAATTCGTCAGTACGAAGTTTTATCGTTAGAGGAATATCAATATAACGGGTTTTGTAGGTGTACTCTATATCGTTGAACGTAGTTATACCACCTTTTACCCTTAACGAATCGTACCCGATTTTACCGCCCATTTGAGTAAGGTGCAAACCGCCACAAAGGGCAACGTTTTCGCTAAGATTTTTCTCAACGGTAAGACCACCACTGAACCCCACGCGGGAACCCTCTGACGTAATATTTCGACTGTCAGGGCTCATCCAGCTAATCAAAGGCATCACCGATATTGAAAAACGGTACTCCTTATGATTGAACATACTAAAGTCGTTTGACTTGATGGGAGTAATACGTGTGCTGCTATCTTGGGCACGAGAATGCAAAATTGTAATAGCGAATAGGGTAAGCAAGACAAGTTTTTTCATATTTTTGGCGTTCTTTGAAACGTATGATTACAAATTTCTGTAAAAAACGACTATTTTCTATAACATCGGTCATTATATTATTGTTCGGGGCAACGGGCTGTAAAGAAAATCGTTTAAAAATTGATGTTTCTGAAGTAAAAGCCGAAGTAACTTTTAAACGATTTGATAAGGACTTGTTTGACATTGATACCAATGCCATGCAAGCAGCTTTTGCCAACCTCAGCAAAAAATACCCTGATTTTTTCCCGTCTTATTATTCCGAGATTATTTCATTAGGAAATTTTGACGACAGCACTGCCCCCGATAAACTAAAGCAGTTCATCAACTATCAACCTACACAGCAATTATTTTCAGTAATTGAAAAGAAATTTGTTTCGGTAGATGAATACAATACCCAAATAACCGAAGCATTTAAGCACGTAAAGCATTATTTTCCGGATGATACTTTGCCTGAAATTATTTATTTCCCGGGGAGATTAAACAACGGCTGCATTTATTACGGAAAACAAATTGCCGTAGGCTTGGATATGTATTTGGGTAAGGATTACCCCTACGAAAAAATGCCCCACCTTACCAATTATTTAATGGTGAAAATGCGCCCCGAATACCTGACCCGAAATGTAATAAATGCGTTGGGCTATTACCGATACGAACGCTTTTTAAAAGGCAAACGTTTTATCGACCAAATGATACACGAGGGTAAGTTAGCCTATTATATTGATGCCATGATGCCCGAAACACCTGACAGCATTAAACTGGCACTAAGCGGCGAAAATCTGAAATGGTGCAAGGATAACGAATGGCAAATTTGGGCACACTTTGTTGACCCTAAACTGAATGTATTGTACAACAACAACCCCGAAGTAATTATCCGTTATTTTGAGGAAGGGCCTTTTACCAATGCCGACGGAGTACCCAACGATGAAACCCGTTCATCGCCGCGTTTTGCCGTGTGGGTGGGAAGGGAAATTGTGCGCCGCTACATGGATAATAACCCTAAAATTACCCTTGCCGAATTAATGCGCGAAACCGACAGCGATAAAATATTGAAAGGCAGTAAATACCGCCCTTAATTTTTAATAATTGTTGTTTTCTTTAAAGCGATACCGGTTGCTTGCCCCAAAATAGGGCCGCCGGCCAGCATCAAGACTAAGTTAAGAAAGAACTGACTTAAATTACTTATTGATAATTTCATAGTGTAATTAATCGCTGAAAATGTCAGCACAGCTAATAACCATCCAATAATATTTGTTATCACCCAGTTTTGGGTGTTAGCAATATGCGTTTTTAGCAGATTTCGCTGCAATAGACCAACGGAAATACCGCCAAGTGCTACACTAATTAATATATAATAATCTCCTATTGATTGGCTACCGAAATGCGTTATAAAATCAAAAATTAAAAACGGGCTTACTAAACCCAAAGTGGTAACCCAAATCCAATTAAATCTAACGGGAATTTGCTTTCTCAAGGCCAGCCATTGCGCTAATCCCACTCCAAGCCCCATACCTAAGCCTACTATAAATTGCCAACCTTCAATATGTAAAGAATCAAACAATACCGATAGGGTTAACACCAGAACAATGCCCAAAACCCAGCCTGCAAAGTTCATCCATATCCATTTATTCATGGTAATCATAGTTTTACTATTCGTTGCTAAATTAAATCCGTTTAAGAGAAGCAGTTTGTAAACGAGACTCTATCTACCTCATAATCTGCATAAAATCATCCCAAAACGTTGGGTACGATTTTATTATTACTTGGGGATTATTGATTTTTATTTCGGATAAAACTATTGAAAAAACCGACAATGCCATTGCAAGCCTGTGGTCGTTGTACGTATCAAACTCAATCGTTTTACTGCTGTTTAACGCTTCTTTATCAGGGATTAACTGCCAATACTCGCCGTTTTGCTCAAACACCACCCCAACCTTTTTCAGTTCAGTGGCAAGAGCAGCGGTACGGTCGCTCTCTTTTATAGCAAGGCTTTCAAGCCCGTAAAAACGAGCCGGTATTCCCATTGCACCGCACAGCGCTATGAAAGTAGGGCCTAAATCGGGGCAATCGGTAAAATCGTACTCAAAATGATTAGTTACAGCTCCAACGTTTTTAATCAGTACTCCATTATTTGTAAACGCTGTAGTTACCCCAAACTCTTCCATTAAACGGGCTACCACACTATCCCCTTGCAAACTATCGGGCAATAATCCGTTTAGTTTAATTTCTGCACGGTTCGCAACGGCTGCCACTGCATACCAGTAAGATGCCGCCGACCAATCGCTTTCAACGGTAATTTTAGTAGACGTGTATTTCCCTTCGGGGATTGTTACCACATTCCCCATGAAAACTGCCCGTACACCGCATTGCTGCATCAGCCCTGCGGTAAGCGATATATAAGGTTTTGATGTTATTTTACCCTCCAATTTCAGGGTAAGCCCGTTTTTTAGGTAAGGGGCAATCATCATCAATGCCGAGATGTATTGACTGCTGATACCGGCATCTATGCGTATCTCACCGCCTTTTAGTTGTGTGCCGCTAATCAGCAAAGGCGGATATCCCTCGTTATGTAAATATTCAATATCAGCCCCTAATTCTTTTAGTTTTTCAACCAAAATACCAATGGGACGTTGGTGCATCCTTTCCGTGCCTTTTAGCATCCATTTTCCTTCGGTAATAGCAAAAAAAGCAGTTAAAAAACGCATTACGGTACCTGCATCGCGGCAGTCAATTTCTACTGTGGGAGTAGTATTAAAGGATAATTCACCCAAAATACTGTGCAACAAACGGGTATCATTGGCCTGTGAAAGATTATTAATGGTAATGACATTTGCGGCCAATGCATTCATCACCAATAAACGGTTGGCTATGCTTTTTGAAGCCGGCAAGTTTACAACTCCCCTTACTTCATCGTTGTTGATTGCAAGGGTTATTTGTTCCATTAAAAGAATTGTTTGTTAGATACTACACCCTCTCCTGCTCCCCCGCAGTTGTGAGAGAGAACTCCCGAAAAGGGTGTACCAGTAATTCGTTAAAACTTAATATCCAGTATTTTCATCAAATACTGCCCGTAACCGCTTTTCATCAAAGGGTCGGCAAGTTTTTGCATTTGGGCACGGTCTATAAAACCCATACGGTAGGCAATCTCTTCGGGGCAACCTATTTTAAGGCCTTGCCTTTCTTCAATCACCTGCACAAAAGTACCTGCCTGCATTAGAGAGTCAATGGTTCCGGTATCCAACCATGCCGTTCCCCTGTTCATAACGGCTACACTAAGTTTGCCGCGTTCAAGGTACACACGGTTAATGTCAGTAATTTCCAACTCGCCGCGCGATGAAGGCTTTAAATGCCTGGCTACATCTACTACGTGGTTATCGTAATAGTACAAGCCCGGAACTGCATAGTTTGATTTTGGATGTGCAGGTTTTTCCTCAATACTGATGGCGTTCATATCCTCGTCAAACTCAACTACGCCGTAGCGTTCAGGGTCGCTCACGTGGTAAGCAAACACAATACCGCCGTCGGGGTTGTTGCAGGCTTGCAAGGTTTTTGAGAAACCTGAACCGTAAAATATATTATCACCCAAAATAAGGGCTACTTTGTCTTTACCAATAAAATCGGCTCCAATGGTAAATGCTTGTGCAAGTCCTTTGGGTTCGGGTTGTTCGGCGTATTGAAATTCGCAACCGAATTGACTGCCGTCGCCCAATAGTTTTTTAAACAACGGCAAATCATGCGGGGTAGAGATGATAAGTATTTCACGAATACCCGACAACATTAGGGTTGTTAACGGGTAGTAAATCATGGGTTTATCATACACGGGCATCAATTGTTTACTGATGGCTATGGTAAGCGGGTGCAGCCTTGTGCCCGACCCTCCGGCAAGTATTATACCTTTCATAGTGCAATTATAATGAGTTTGCTGTTAATTGGTGATGATTAAAGGCTGTTATACCACTGCAATGCCTGTTTTATTTCGTCGGGGGTGCAGTAGTTATCTATCGACCCCATGCCTATGGTACGCAGCAGGGTGAAATTAATGCCCGCTTGGGTATTCTTTTTGTCTGCGCCCATTAGTTGCAACAGTTCGTCAAAGCTGCTTTCTTCAATTCTGGGTAAGGTGTAATGCTTTTTAATTCCCGCTACAACGCTTTGCAGTTCTTCGGCCAATAATCCTATTTTTTGTGAAAGATAGGCTTCGCACAGCATCCCCAATGCCACTGCTTCGCCATGTAGTAAGTCTTTGTTGTGTTTTAAAAACCACGATTCAACAGCGTGGCCGATGGTGTGGCCGAAATTGAGCAATTTACGGTTGCCGTTTTCGTGCATATCCTCCTCTACAATATGGTCTTTAATTTCAACGCTGGCGGTTATCCATGTTTTAAACCTGCGGGGATTAAACTCCTGCAACTCTCCCCAGTGGATGGCATCAGCAATCAGAGCGTGTTTCAGCATTTCGGCAAAACCCGCTTTTAGTTCACGTTCTGGCAGTGTTTGCAAAAACGGCGGGTGGATAAACACCCCCAACGGCTCTTTAAACACCCCGATGTAGTTTTTTAGTCCTTTGTAATCTACCCCCAACTTGCCTCCCACGCTGGCATCCACCATGGCAAGTAATGTGGTGGGTACGTTGATGAAATAAATGCCGCGCTGAAACAACGATGCACACAAACCGCCCATATCGCCCCCTACCCCGCCGCTAACGTTTATCAGCAAACTTTTACGGTTGGCGTGTTTGGCTATCAGGGCATCAAAAATCAGCTCGCAAGTGGTAAGGGTTTTATGCTGCTCACCTGCGGGGATAACGATGGTTTCAAAATCAAACCCTTGCAATAACGGCACACAGTGTTGCACCGTATTTTCATCGGCCAGCACAAATATGCCTTCAAAATCGCGCGAGTTAACAAAATTGGCGAGGTACTCGATACCGTTATCGCTTATTACAATGTGGTCGTTAATCAGTTGCATAGGGGTAGCTTTTTGGTTGCTGTAAAATACAGTTTTTGGATGTGAAAACAAATGAGGGTTGAACATTATTAGGAATGTTTGTCCTGTCATCCCGAACTTGATTCGGGATCTCAATCTGTATTTATCGTGAATTGATAATGTGATGTTGAAAAAAGTTCAACATGACTGGGTGCAACCAGCACACCCATAAACCTGTCTTACTGACGAAGGAAGTTACTTATTGCAAATGTGATTTAGCTTCGTGTTGACACATTTGGG
Source organism: Bacteroidota bacterium (assembly GCA_008933805.1). NCBI lineage: Bacteria > Pseudomonadati > Bacteroidota > Bacteroidota bacterium. The sequence goes on along the minus strand of WBUH01000001.1, from coordinate 309,976 downwards.
ATAAGGAATTTCGCTGCGCTCAATTTGACATTGGGGCGGTGCGACGGATTTCCTGAGCTTGCTGAAGGATGTGCTGCTGGCAGTCATCCCGAACTTAGTTAGGGATATCAATCGGTATTCATCGTGAATTAGTACTACGATGTTGAGACAAGTTCAACATGACGGGGTGCAAGCAGTACACCCATAAAACTGTCCTGCTGACGAAGGAAGCATCTTATTACAAATGTGTTTTAGCTTTGGTTGACCACCCCCGACCCCTCCTTTGCATTTGCTCAACCCCAACAAGGAGGGGAGCAACGCACAAGGCCGTTGAACGGTGTGCCAGTCATCCCGAACTTGGTTCGGGATCTCATTGGAATTCATCGTGAATTTGCACTACGTTGTTGAAACAAGTTCAACATGACGGGGTGCAAACAGCACACCAGAAACCTGTCCTGCTGATGAAGGAAGCATCTTATTGCAAATGTGTTTTAGCTTTGAGTTAACAGATTTGGGATAAGGAATTTCGCTGCGCTCAATTTGACAGTGTGGGGTTTCAGGCAGGAAAGGAGAACACATGAGTTATATTTTATAATTTTCATCTTTTATTTTACGATAAACATCACATGCTTTTTGATAATCATGGATCTTATCATAGTAGGGATGCTTTTGGGATATTCTTTTATTCATATACTTAAAAATATAATTGAAAAAGATTGAGACTAAAACCGAACCTCCTACGATAAGAAATCCATTAGTTCTCTCTGTATTTTCTCGAATTACATAAATAGATGAAACTATCCACGTACCATAGGTAAAAAGAAGTTTGATGTACTCAAATTGGAATCTATTATTATAACTTTTAAATTCTTCTAGTGATATTCCATAGTCCTCAGGTTTAGGCTGGGGATAATCTTTCCCGTACAATTCAGTATAAGTATATTCCTTAAATTTTTTAGAATAATTATCAAGACGCTCAAAATAGGGGTACAAATGCTCAAATCCCTTAAATAATAATACACCTGCTAATAATCCAATTACCAAACCAATGAAAATTCCAAAGTCATCAACATAAATCCCTGCCAAAGTAGCTATTCCCAATATGAGCAGAACAATAATCAACTTCAACCCATAAAAGCCAATAAAAGAAATGAGAAATAAAACAACCGATAAAAAGTAATATTTAATTCTTCTCACTATTAAATACCCTGTTTGTAGAAAGGTTTCCAAATTTACAAATTACTGTATTACCAACAAATCATTCGACTTACACAACTTCGTTCTTATATAAAAATTCCCTGCTTTGTATTGCTACAAAACGGGGAATATAATTTTTAGTTTAAAGAGATTCCGAATCAAGTTCGGGATGAGGGGATGCTGAAATCAAACATCAAATCAACCAATCCCTAACCACTTTATTCCACTTCTACCACGTCATTTCTAAATACAAACTGGTTATCAAACATATCCAGCACTATGTGGCTGTCTTTGGTTACGGTACCGGCCAGTATTTGTTTCGAAAGTTCGTTCAGCACTTTTTTCTGCATTACCCGTTTTAGCGGACGCGCTCCAAATTGCGGGTCGTAGCCCAACTGTGCCAGCCAATCGAGGGCTTCGTCCGTTGCTGTGATTTGTATGTCCTGTTCGGCCAGCATATTTTGCAGGTGGCTGAATTGCAGGTCGACAATACCGCGTATGTCTTCACGGGTAAGCGGTGCAAACATGATGGTTTCGTCGATACGGTTCAAAAACTCGGGGCGTATCGATTTTTTAAGTACATCGTACACTTGGTTTTTGGTTTTTGCCAGTATTTCCTCTTTGTTAAACTCGTCCAGTTCTTCAAAATTCTCTTGGATAATGTGCGAGCCTATGTTGCTGGTCATTATCACAATGGTGTTTTTAAAGTTGGCCGTTCGGCCTTTATTGTCAGTTAAGCGACCTTCGTCCAACACCTGTAACAGGATGTTAAACACGTCGGGGTGGGCTTTTTCAATTTCATCCAACAACACCACACTATAAGGGCGGCGACGAACGGCTTCGGTTAATTGTCCGCCTTCATCATACCCCACATATCCCGGAGGGGCGCCAATTAAGCGCGAAACGGTGTGTTTCTCTTGGTACTCGCTCATATCTATACGCACCATTGCATTGTCCTGATTGAACAGAAACTCAGCCAATGCCCTTGCCAGCTCGGTTTTACCCACGCCTGTTGTGCCCAAAAAGATAAACGAACCAATGGGTCGTTTGGGGTCTTGCAACCCGGCACGACTGCGGCGCACCGCATCGGCAATAGCGGCAATGGCTTCCTCCTGTCCTACCACACGTTTGTGCAGTTCGTCTTCAAGGTGCAGCAGTTTTTCGCGTTCGCTTTGCAACATACGGGTTACGGGTATGCCCGTCCAGCGGCTCACCACCGAGGCGATGTCCTCGGCATCTACCTCCTCTTTCACCAAACGGCTACCCTCTTGGGTTTCGTGCAGTTTGGTATTAAGCTCGGCCAATTTGGTTTCGGCTTCTTTTATGCGTCCGTAGCGTATTTCTGCCACTAATCCGTAGTCGCCGGCACGTTCGGCTTGGTCGGCCTCCTGTTTCAGGTTTTCAATTTCCTGTTTCTTTTGTTGTATGCCTTCTACCACTTCTTTTTCGGCTTGCCAACGGGCACGCAACTGGTTGCGTTGGTCGGTAAGGTTGGCAATTTCTTCACTCAACCCTTTTAGTCGGGCTTCGTCGTTCTCGCGTTTCAACGCCTCGCGTTCAATCTCAAGGCTCATTATCTCGCGTTCAATTTTATCCAGCTCTTCGGGCACGCTGTCTATCTCCATACGAAGTTTTGCAGCGGCTTCGTCCACTAAGTCGATGGCTTTATCGGGCAAAAAGCGGTCGGCTATGTAGCGTTGCGACATTTCTACGGCGGCTATAATGGCCTCGTCTTTTATGCGCACTTTGTGATGCACCTCATAGCGTTCTTTCAATCCTCGAAGGATAGAAATAGCGTCTTGTGTATCGGGTTCATCCACCACCACTTTTTGGAAACGACGCTCCAAGGCTTTGTCTTTCTCGATGTACTTTTGGTACTCGTTCAGCGTGGTAGCACCAATGGCTCTTAGTTCACCACGGGCAAGGGCAGGTTTAAGAATGTTTGCGGCATCCATAGCACCTTCTCCCCCTCCGCCGGCACCTACAAGGGTGTGTATTTCGTCAATAAACAACACTATTTGACCGTCGCTGTTTATTACTTCTTTTACCACCGATTTAAGGCGTTCTTCAAACTCGCCTTTGTATTTTGCACCTGCGATCAGCGAGCCCATATCCAGCGAGTATATTTTTTTGCTCTTTAGGTTTTCGGGCACATCACCATTGATGATACGGTGCGCTAACCCTTCGGCTATGGCAGTTTTACCCACACCGGGTTCACCAATCAACACGGGGTTGTTTTTGGTTCGTCGCGAAAGGATTTGCAATACACGGCGTATTTCTTCATCACGGCCAATTACAGGGTCGAGCTTGCCTTTTTGGGCTAACTCATTCAGGTTTTTGGCGTACTTGTTTAAAGAGTTGTATTGCTCCTCAGCACTTTGACTGGTTACTTTCTGACCTCCGCGTAATTCGGCGATGGCTTTTTTCAGCTCCTTTTCATTCACCCCGGCATCTTTCAGTATCTGAGCGGTTTTGTCTCTGCCTGCCAACAGCGCTTGCAAAATATGCTCTACCGATACAAACTCATCGCCACCGTCGCGGGCAATGGTTTGGGCTTTTACCAATGTAGTATTGGCATCGCCGGTTAAAAACTGGTTGCCTGCCCCGCTCACTTTGGGCATACCGTTTAGTGAGGCATCTATTACTTCTGAAATGCGGTTTTTATTTACATTGAGTTTCTTGAAAAGATAGTCGAAAACGCTTTCATCCGTCATCAGCAATCCTTTCAGCACGTGGGCAGTATCAATCCCCTGATGCTGTTTTTCAACAGCCAGTTGCTGCGCCATTTGTATGGCTTCTTGCGATTTTATTGTGAAATTGTTTAAGTTCATAATTACTCGGATACTCTACAAAAGGTTTACCACGCTGTTAAACTGACTTTTTGACTTACTTTCAAAATTCAACTTTATCTTATTAAGACAAAATGACTTTAATCAGTTGATTTAAAAAACTTTAAACTGAAATTATTGCAGGGTTATTGTTGAATGAAATAGCAACGGAGTAAAACCTCACATTATACCAACGGGTTAAAACCCGTTGCTTTTGCGATTACCCGAAGCGTTTGGACTTAAGTCCAAACGCTTCGGGTAATTTTTACAGGGCGGGATTTCAATCCCGCTTAAATATCCTTCCCAAAAATATCTAAATACATCATTTCGTTTTCAAAATCCCTTTCGGTATGGTGCTTCTGCTGGTTTTGAATGTAGGCTACAACTTTTCGAACCATAAAAGAACTAACCGAAAAAGCTCCGTAACCTTCTTGCCACTCAAAATTGGTTGGAGTTAGCTGTTGTTGATTTATCCAATGAGCTGTAATTCCTTTAATATGTTTTACAACATCACTAATATTTTGTGATGGATGAAGCCTTAATAGAATGTGAACATGGTCGGGCATTGTATTCGCTTCAATAACATCGTACCCCTTTAATTCAGCAACCTCTTCAACTTTATGAAGCAACAACGGCCTCAATTCTTCGCAAACAAGAGGCTCCCGTTTCTTTGTGCCCCACACCAAATGCACCCAAATAGAAAGTTTGTTTCTCATCGGAGTTTCATTCTACAAGATTTTGAAAGGTAAATGGAAAACAATTGTTTCAACATGCTAAAACCTCACCGTGTGGCAACGGGTTAAAACCCGTTGCTTTTGCGATTACCTGAAGCGAGCGGACTTAAGTCCGCTCGCTTCAGGTAATCGCACCAAAGATGGATTTCAATCCATCACAATAAATAACCAAACTGTGTTTATACAAAGTACCTTTGTGCTAATGAGAAAAACGGTCTTACTTATTATTTTTTGTGTGTGTTCATTGGTTAGTTTCAGCCAAAAGAAACCAAAAAAAATTTCAGACCATCTAACGTACACCAAATTAAACAAACGCACCTACCTTATTGAAGGTCATGGGTATTGCAACAGTTTGGTGTATGTTGACGGAAAAGAGGCGGCCATAATTTCTACACCGCCTACTGATACAGCAACTAAAGAGCTTGTATTGTGGATTGAAAAAGAACTAAAGGCTAATGTTGTGGCTTGCTTTGTTGACCATTGGCACGCTGATGGGATGGCAGGAATTGATGTTTTGCAAGCAAAAGGTATAAAAGCATACGCATGTAAAAAAACTCAATTAACGGCCGCACAAAAACAATTGCCTGTTCCGGATGTGGGTTTTGATGAAGAAATAAGTATTTCAATAGGGCGCAAAACTATTATTGCAAAATACTTTGGCCCTGCCCACACTGCCGACGGTATAATGATATGGCTACCTTATGAAGAAATTTTGTTTGGCGGCTGCGCCATGAAATGTTTAGGTGCAACACCCGGTAATCTTGGCGATGCTCATTTGCTGGAATGGAGCAGCACAATGGAAAAAGTGAAAGCAGCCTATCCAAACGCAAAAACAGTAGTGCCCGGCCACGGCAAACATGGTGATACAAGCCTGATAACTTATACTATTAATTTATTTGCTCCGTTTAAAAACACCGTTGGAGGTAGTCGAAGGGCCGGTTTTTTTGATTTTCCAAACGGTTGGTCAAAAATTCTGCGTTACGACAGGGACTCTACAGCGGATGGCAAATACTTTCTTATTAATGCTGAAGTGATTGTAAATAGGGGCGATTCAGACAATATTTTTATTATTTCTCCAATTCTTGAATACGACAGTACCCACCAAACTATTAATGCCGATGAAGGCCATTGCTATATTGAAAGTATTGATGCTGCAAGATTTAAAGGCACTTTTAATTTTAAAGGGCTTTTGTTAGAACCCTTCACCGATAGGCGAGGTTTGAGTATTATGGTAGATAAATTTATTTTTTTGCGATAAATAATGCTCGCGGGTCAAAACCCACTCTGAAATTTAGCAGGCGTTTGTGCAGTATGTTTCTTAAAGAAACGGATAAAATAGGCAGAGTCGTCAAAGCCTAATTGTTCGGCAATTTGTTTTATGGGTTTATCAGAATAGGCCAATACCCGCTTAGCTTCAAGCACCAAACGTTCGGAAATTAAATCTCCGGTGGTTTTGCCAACCGTTTCTATGCAAATGCGGTTCAGGTGTTTTGCACTGATGCTCATCAACGCAGCATAGTCTTTTGGGTATTTTAATAGAGTATAATTAAGATCTATTAACTGCCGCAAAGTATTTAGCTTATGCAAATAAAGCGTTGATTGCTTACTCACCGTTTCTTTGCGACTATACACACCTTCAATATCAAGATACAGCAAATTGCACAATGCCCCCAGTGTTTCAAATTTATGGATTGAATCAGTAGCTTGATTTTGATTAAAAATCCGTTTAAACAAAGCCTCTGCTTGTACTAACTGCTCATCATTCAACAGCACAAATGGACTTACCCCTGCCGATGAGAAAAAGGTAAAATCGTTAATGCGTTTGTTTGCACAGGTAATATCATAAAACTCTTTAGTATGAAAGAAAATATACCCCTCAGTATCATCAGTCAATGTCCATCGATGGACTTGCCCCGGATTCATTAAAAAAACTGCCCCTTTTGCAACGGGATAACTAGTGAAGTCAATTTCATGTGTACCTGTACCCTGCGTAAATAGTACAGCAAGATAAAAATCGTGCTTATGAGGATGCTGAATAAACCCGTGCTTTTCTATATGGTCTTTTAACCGTCGCGCATAGAACGACGAATGGTAAAACTCAAAGTTCTCAATTTTATAAACGGGCAGTGTTTGCATTTACAACTCCAAAAATACCAAAATGTCTGTATAATCCTATTATATGAGTAAGTCGTTCAACAGCTACGACTCAACTTCACACTACCTTTGTATCACTAATTTACAACGTTATGAATGCGGTACAACAGATAGCCAAGGGCGTATGCCCTGTATGCGGACAAGGACATATTTTTCAATCGTCAAGCTTTTTCAGCATTAAACCGCCGGCGATGAATGAAAGTTGTACCCATTGCGGCTATGTGTTTGAGAAAGAATCGGGGTTCTTTTGGGGTGCAATGTTTGTGAGCTATGCCTTTACCGTAGCTGAAATTATTGCCACCATCGTTACATGGAGTTTGCTGGTTGAAGGCAGTTTAGATACCCGTGTGATTTGGCCTACTGTAGCAGTCATTATCCTGCTGTCAACTTTTAATTTTAAGTTTTCGAGAATATTATGGATTTATTTCTTTGCCCCCAAAAGCGTAAAGAGCAAATCCTAACTTATTGGAGTGTTTTCCCCGTTATTTTATACACTTTAACAAACTCTTTCTCCTCAAGCAGGGTATAAGTGTAAGCAGCCTCAATTTTTGGTTTTATATCGTTTAAAAAGCCAATTACAGTATCCCCTGTTTTCAAGTCTTTCAGCTTTTTAGGTGCTATGATTTGACCTTTATTTTTCTCAAACATCCGGATATAAAAATCAATATAGGGGTTATAATCGTCATTATCTACCCAAAAATATCCATTAAGGTTTTTATCGGCTTTATAGGCATCAATTAAATAAAAATTAAGGGCTTGTGCTTCATACTCCCAGTCATACTGAAATTTTGGCGGACTAACATGGTTGAAGATCGTTTTATACGGGGTAATCATCAACCCTATTACCAATATATACGGAACAACATTAAACGACAGATTTTGCACTACGTTTTGTAGTACCTCTACCAGCCAATAAATGGCGATGGCTGCGAGTAGTGCCGCAAAAGGATATACAGGGGCATTGTACCACAGCATTTGCGTATTGGCCGATGACACAACCGCCAAAAAGCCTAATGCGGTGCAGGTAATAAAAAGGGTTACATTTTTAATCTGATTGTTTTTACTGAGCAAACCCAAAATAATCCCGGCTGCACTTATCCAAAACCAATGGAGATAATGTTCGGTTTTCATTAAATGCAGGTAATACCCAAAATAAGGTTTGTCGCCCGTTAGCTGTTCGTTGAAACGGCCTGCAATATCCCAATGCCATGAAGCTTTCAGGTAGCCGGGGTTTAATAATTCTCGCCCCAAATAAATAATTACAACAGGGATAATAAAATAAAGTGCATACAGGTATGTTTTTTTGTTTTTGAAAAACACCAATGATTTATACCTGAATAATGTAAACACTAATAAACCGGGTAACATAAACAGCCCTGCTACTGATTTGGTAATCACCCCCAACGCCAGTATAATAAAAAACCACCGCAGGTACTTGTAGTTTTGGGTATTGATAAAGAAATAATATGCGATGGAGGAGGCTGTAGTAAATAATACCAGCATGGCATCATAATCAGCGGTACGGGTAACGTGGTTATTAATAAATCCCCGTGAGGTAACCAACACCAACACGGATACAAACCCCATCCAATAATTTTTGAGGTGCCGCACGCAAAACAACCACAATAAAATACAAGTAAATAACCCTGCCAATGCTGAAGGCAGCCGCACTGAAAGTACGTTTAGCCCCAATGTTTTAATAAAGAAAACCTGAGCCCAATTAGTCAGCGGAGGCTTCGTACTCCACATATCAGGCGCACCGCCATAATGAACCACTAAGGGGTTGTGGTTTTCACTCATTTCGTAAGAACTCATCGCTACTCTTGCCTCATCAAATTGCATCAGCGGCAGACGATCGAGATTGTAAAACAACGGGAAGTACACCAAAACTGCCAGCAGTACCGGCAACAGATATAGCTTAGCTATTTTTTGAAATTGTGGCGACATTACGTCCGCAAATAAAGTTTTTTTTGCGGTATTGGGTATATTTGAGATTGGCAAGCAACAATTTAACCGCTGTTGATACTCTTTTAAACACGATAGTTAACCGTATGAAAATATATTTACCCTTACTCGCTTTTGTATTGTTGTTACTAAGCGCTTGCAGTAAAGAGGATGATTCATCTGCAACTTCTAATACACCTCAGGCTTCGAAAAAAGAGTTGCTAACTGCAAAGCCTTGGAAATATAAAAGTTGGACGGTAGCTCCCGGACTAAAAGACAGCTTGGGAAATACTTTTACCGATTATTACGCCTATTTACCCCAATGCGAGAAAGACGATATTATATCGTTTGCAACAACAGGCAGTGTTACCATTGACGAAGGACCATCAAAATGTGACGCAAACGACCCTCAGGAACAAATTAGCGTTTGGTCGTTTAGTAATAACGAAGGGAAATTAAATATGGGTGGCTTTGCATATAACATCACCACCCTTACTTCAACTGAAATGGTACTTACTTTTACTGATTTGCAAGGCAGTACCACCGTAAATCATACAATTACCTTTAAGCACTAACGGCGTACAAAAGGATAATCTTCACCCACTTCTTTGCCCTCTACAACAGCTTCGGTGCGGGCCATCATTTCGCCTTTACTGATAAATGTATAGCGGACGCGTTGGGGATTATCGTGTTCAAGGTTTTCAAACACCAGTTGTTTGGCGGTTGATTCTGTTTTTAGTGTAAACAACACGGGGGCATTGTCGTTTATTTGAGCAATGTACACCCAATGCGGGCCGATTTTTTCAATCTTTATCACCTCCCGCACAATGGTGTCCTTGCCCTTCAGCACATACCCTTCACCGAGATAGCTATTACCCTCGCCGCGCTTCCAGGTTTCAAACACTTTAATGTTAGCTTCGCTAATATCAATTTGCCAATTTCCCTCCAACCAGTTTAAGTCACTTACGTTCAAGTTGGTTTGGGCGTTGATTGAAATCGCTACAAAAAAACCAGCCAATATTGTTAAAACAGTTTTCATACTTAACTCATTGAGTGAAAGGCCATCGTATTGCCTTCAGTGTCATTAAAAATGGCAAAGTATCCCATATCGTCGGATATTTGAGTTTTGGGCACAATAAT